>DKYP01000140.1:815-14100 GCA_002499945.1 Lachnoclostridium sp. UBA7097 | reverse complement strand
CGTAAATATATATTATTATATTAAATACAGCTGGTATCATTTAATGATAATACTTTAAAAAAATAATCTATGCATGCAGCCTTAATCTGTAAAAACAGAAAGGCGTGGTTTATTTTTATGAAGAACAGTAAATTAATGACACAAAGAGAAGAAGATTTAATGGAATTTTTATGGACACAGGAGAATCCATTAACAGTAACAGAAATGGAGGGGATTCTTGGTAAAGAAAAATGGAACAAAGTTACCATTTTCAGGATTGTAAATAAACTGACCAGTAAGGGATATCTTAAAATAGACAGAATGGAAAGAAATAATACACAATATGCAAGGAAGTTTATGCCAACCATTACAAAAGAGGAATATGCAGCAGTCCTTTTGTCAGAGCGTGGCATAAAAAGTAATTCTTTAGGAAAAATTGCTTTGGCAATGCTTGGGACTGGAAAGAGAAAAAAAACCAGCCGTGACGAGGAAGAGAAGTTAGTTAAAGAACTTGAAGACATGATAACAGAGATACGCAACCAGGAGGAATAGATATGTTACTTACTTCTTACTCCATGGTTATGGCTGTTTTATGGAGCAGTGTATTTATCATAATTATTTCTATTTTGCGCAAAAATTACCATTTTTTAGATATATCCAGTGTTTACGGCATGGTAGTTCTTTACTTGTTCTGTTTAGCAAGAATATTTATACCTGTTGAATTTTCATGGACAAGGATAATCCGTATACCCAATATTTACAATAAATTTTTCAGGTTTTTTACCATGGAAGTATTTCATATAAGGACATACCATATTTGTGTACACCATATTATTTATACTATCTGGATTACTGGCGCAATACTGATGTTTATAATTTTGTTTTACCAGTATTATAAAAACAGTAGTGAAATTAAGAACTTACCTTTAAACACGGAAAGTTTTGTCAGGGATACGGCAATAAAGATAGTAAAAGAGAAATATAATAAAAATGTGGAAATAGTAGTAAGTCCAGAAATAAATGAGCCTGTAAGTATTGGCGTTATGCACAGGAAAATCCTTATACCAGACTATGAATATAGCGAAAAAGAGCTGTATTATATTTTAGCCCATGAATTTGCACATTTAAAAAACCATGACCTTGTTGTACAGCTTCTGGTAAATATTTTATGTTCTGTTTACTGGTGGAATCCACTTGTATATTTACTTAGAAAAGGGTTAGAGAAAAGTTTTGAATTACGTTGTGACCAGATGGTAATACAAAGTTTAGACCAAAAGGGAACAGCAGATTATCTTGAAACTATCCTGAGAGTTTTCAGGGACCGGGATAATCCAAAACATGGCATCCATAATAAAGCAAGCCTGCTTGGGATGGCTGATGATAATATCCATGAACTGAAAGAAAGGTTTAAGCTGGTTTCCAGGGTACATAAAAATAAAACAAAGCCATATGGCAAATGGGCAGTAACAGGTATAATGATGTACTTAATAGTATTATCATACTCGTTTGTATTACAAACATATTTTCAGACAACAGAAGACCAGATAGAAACATATAATTCTGACTATGAATTGACTGCTTTTAATGGTTATATCGTTAAATATGCTGATGGTACATATGTTTTAAAATCAGAAAGAGGTGATACAACTGTAATTGACAAAGAAATAGCTGATAAATTGGTATATGAAAGCGGACTTAAGATAATTGAGGAGGAAAGTAATTATGAGGAAAATTAAAAAAATACTTGTAACTGTAGCAGCAGGTGTGGTAATCCTTAATACATTTAATGCTGCTTCTGCAATCGCCAGTGCTGCAGTATATAGCACAGATGATGGCATTATGCCATATGCAGATGAAATTGAAACAAAATGGAGATATAGCCTAGGGCGTTTACAGTATCGCCGCTGGAATGCTACAAGGGGCTACTGGGTTGACCCAGAGTGGATAACTTATGTATATAAAGGATAAATTATAAATATAAGTAATATACAACCAGTCCGGGCAATGTACTTTATAATATGGGCAGCTGGAAGGATACAAGGAAAAAGGGGAGTGATAACAGGTATGGATGATGGTGGTATGACTATATTATTAAAAGATAATGGTAATGATTTATATGTAAAAACAGATGACATTTACTATATAGAAAGCCAGCATAATAAACTGGTTTTTTCAATGGATGGCAGAAAGATAATTAACAAAGGAACAATTAAAGACATGTTGCAAAATTTAAGTAATAATGAGCAGCATCAATTCTGCCATATACATAGAAGTTATATAGTTAATCTCGCCCATATAAAAGAGCGGGATGAAAATGACCTGCTTATGCCAGATGGACAGAGGATTCCTGTCAGCAGGCACAGGTTAAAGTATTTTAAAGAACAGTATGGTAAATATTTAGAAGGTTTATCATAGTATTATACATAATGTTACATGGTTTATTTCTGTTTTGACTTTTTAACAGAAAATTTTTCCAATATGCTGGAATACAGTTGGTACAGTTAATTAAAAATTGTTAGTTAAAGATGGTAAATAAGTAAAATTTTAACAGCTACGGGAATAGCGGTAAAGGGGTGTAAAGCCAGTCAGGTTACAACAGGCTTTACACCTCTTTATTATGGTTTTATCCAATTATCAAGGAAAAAGTCCTTGAAGCAATATATCCAGGTACAATGGACACCACATAACTGGCTTTGCCAACTCTTGCTGATTCTATTGTGCTTGTTATGAAAAAACAGCATGGATTTATTGAAAAAGGCAAGAAGTAATTATCTGGAATTTGGCGCTTGCGAAAAAGAAATGTTATGCCATGTCCGCCCGCCAGAAGATAATGAGAAAAAACAATTATAGCCACAAATTTGAATCAGGATAAATTAATGAATATGGCAATAGTATGGGTGTAACAGGGTGCGGAGTAATGATATGGAATTATATCTAATGGCGTAATATATTGTTAGTGCTGTTGTAAGAAACAACTGGGATTTGTGAGGTGGCATATGTTTTTAGACACTAAGTTTTTAAAGAATCCGGGCTGTAATCATTAAAAATATTTTAAGATTACCCGGCTGGTGTTGTTTTAATTATTCCTGTATGCTAATCTTTTAATAATATAGCACATATATTGTGTTATGGTTAAAAAGCAGCAGAAAGGGGATATATTATGTTTTTTAAGCGTATAACAAGGCTAGTGGCCAGTGTTATTATTATATCTGCAATGGTTACAGGGCTTGTTCCTGCTTGTATAACAGGGGCTGCCACAGACATTAATGCAGAGGGGCAGGAGGTACAGCCTCCGGCAGCAACAGATACACAGGATTTATATTTAAGTACGGATAAACAAGAAGTTATAAAGCTTTTAGGGCAGAAGAAGTTTACTGTGTCAAATCCTGCTGTAGGCATGACGCCTTATGAAAATTATAATGGTGTACTGGTAAGCGGGAACAGTGCTTCTATTGCAGAAAGCAGGTTTACATTTGAAGAAGAAATAGATTTCGGGACACAGAGCCCTGGTTATATTGTTGCAGACGGGCTTGCAAATAAGAAAAAAAACCTGGAACTTAGTTTTTACCTTGATAATGAAGAAGAACCTTTTGTTTCCGTAAAACTTAACAGCATTAAGCGCAAGGATTACTGGAATTATAAAAAGAATGCCTGTCAAAGCATTAAAAACAAAAACATTACAGGAAAGCATAAAGTTTCTTTCCGGGCAGTTACAGATGATGCAAATAATGTGAAATTCTTTCTGCGTTACATATTTTTTATGAATAATGATATTCCTGTTCTTGATTTTGATATTGATGAATCGGAAGGTTCAATAGGTGAAATGAATGGTGACCAGAGCCATAATACTGAATGTTATGGAAAGGTATCAGTTAACATACCAGAAGGTTATAAACCTGAATATACCAGCAAAGAACAGAAGCCAGGTACATATAACCTCGAATATATCAGGGGACGTGGAAATTCAACGTGGTATTCGGATAAAAAGCCTTATAAGTTTAAATTAACAGATAGTACAGATTTCTTTGGCATGGGAAAGAATAAACACTGGATTTTGCTTGCTAATTATTATGATGTAACCATGATACGTAATAAATTTACCTACTGGCTTGGTGCAGAAATGGGAATGAAATATACCCCACAGTGCATATTTACTGATGTAATTATGAACGGCCAGTATATAGGGAGTTATTATTTATGTGAACAGATACGTATAGGCAAGAACCGTGTTAATATTGATGACCTTGAAGCAGATGATGCAGCTAAAGGAATTACAACAGGCCCTGCAATTACAGGCGGATATCTTTTAACATTATCACCATATACAGAGAATGACAGCATGAAGCGGGCATTTACCACAGATGGTGGTTTAAGCTTTGGAATACAAAGCCCTGGTTTTGATGATTATTTTAACCAGGCACAGTATGATTATATTTCCGGGTACATCCAGAAGACAGAGGATGCCATACTTGGTGAAGGTTTTAAAGATGCCAGTGGCATACCATACAGTGAATATATGGATGTAGATGCTGCCATTGATTATTACTGGGTGCAGGAAATATCAAAAAATGGTGATGCCTATATTTCTTCAAGTACATATCTTTACAAAGAAAGGAATGGCAAACTTTTCTGGGGTCCTTTATGGGATTTTGACTATGTAGCATGGGGAGATACATCTTTTTATACAGAAGGATTCAATATTGATAATATAGAATGGTTTTCAAGGCTTTTAATGGATAAAGCATTTGCAGGGAAACTTATAGCAAGATGGCCTGCATTTAAGGAGAAACTGCTTTATGCCTGTAAAGATGGCGGGCAGATTGACCAGTATGCAGCGCAGATTTATAATTCACAGAAAGCAAATTTTAATGTAAATGACCTTTATAATGAATCATGGATGATGGAAGATGATGATAGCGGACAGCAGGAAAAAGTGACATTTGAAAGTGAAGTCCTGCGTTTAAAACAATGGATATCTGACCGTGTAAAATGGATAGATGAAAATATAGATATACTTTATCCAACAGAGTTTAAAATTACATATATGTCTGACGGTAAAGTGTACAAAGAGGGGACTTATACAAGAAATGGCAGGAATGGCATAGTATTCCCGGAACCACCTGTTAAAGAGGGCTATGTATTTAAAGGCTGGTATACTAAGGAAACTACAGAAGGCAAAGAAGAAGAAACCCCTTTAACTGAGGGTATTATAATTGATAAAGATATAACAGCCTGTGCACGGTGGGTGGAAGCTGCTAAAATTGTAAAAGCGTCTGGAATCAGTTTTGGACAGGATGAAATAACTTATTATAATTATGATGAAAACCCTGTGCCTCCTTTATATACATTGCCATTTGATTCAGAAGTTCCAGAAGTGGTTTATAAAAGCAGCGATGAAAGTATTGTTAATATAATATTCAATGAAATGTCAAAAAGGTTTGAAATGTATACATCAGAACCTGGGGATGCAACAATTACAGCAGTTACCAAAGACGGCCTTGAAGCATCATGTTTAATCCATGTTATAAGTTATGATGGTGAAATTCCTTCTGGGGATTTTTCACTTTCACATAATGAAATAACAATAGAAAATGGCGGTTATGACAGGGTATGTCCAAAGTTTTCTTATAATAAAATACCATATTTAGATTATATATTTGATATATCAGATAACAGCATAGCAGAAGTCAACGGAGCTGGTTATATCCATGCAAAGAAAGCAGGTACAGCTTATATTGGCGTAAAATGCAACAGGACAGACAATATAAAATTCTGTAAAGTCACTGTAACAGAAAAAGAAGCAAAATTCACCAGCAAAGGGCTTATATATAAAATTATAAAAACAGATACCAGCAATGAAATTGTATGTACAGGGCTTAAAGATAAAGACTGTAAAAGCATTAAAATACCTGGCACAGTTATATATAAAAACAGCAAATATAAAGTTACAGCAATAGAGGATGGTGCATTTAAGGGATGCAAAAAGCTTAAAAAAGCTGTAATAGGCAAAAATATCACAAAAATCGGCAAAAAGGCATTTTATAACTGTAAGTCTTTAAAACTTCTGGATATTAAATCAGTTAAATTAAAAAAGGCTGGTAAAAATGCCACAGGCAAAGTTCCAACGGATTTTAAAATAAAAGCACCTTCTGGTAAATACAATGAATATTTAAAACTGTTTAAATAAGGTTTTAAGACAGGGTTTAAAACAGGATAATATATTGGAAAATATAACAAAAAACCTTTAAAAATAAAAAATGGCTGGAAAACTGGCAGTGACGGAGAAATTAGTCCCTGCCAGTTTTTGGTCTTAAAAAAAGTTTTTTGGTTATACTATTTCGGCAATACGGCTTACACCAACAAATATTTCTGAAATCTTATACCATGTTGCAAAATCCACAACACCTGTCTGTGGAAGATTAAATACCTGCTGGAAAATCCTTACTGCATTTGCTGTCCTTTCGCCATATATGCCATCAGATTGTATTTTAGGAATAAGCGGGTATGCTTTGGATATAACATTTAACTGGTCCTGCATCTGTTTCACTTTACTGTTGCTTGAACCAATAGTTAAGTTAAATCCAGGCCAAGAGGAAGGTACACCAGATATTTCCTCAGAGGTATTAATATAAATGGAATTTCCATAAAAAGTCCTTAGTATTTCGATTGCAGAGTACCCCTGGTCGCCAAGATACTTAGAATCCCACTGGCGCATCCAGTCAGGGCATGATACCTGCCTGCCGTCGCAGTATTGTGTGAACAAAGGCTGTGATACATTTGGCTTAGAAAGGTAATTTGAGAAAATAGCATCTACAGCACGTGATATACTGCTAAATATATTACGGCCTGGAATCCATTTCTGGTCATAGGCAGTAGAAGATGTAATAGTAAAATCATATCCCCTGTTGCGGTACCATTCAGTATAAACCCGGTTTAGTGTTATAGACTGTATAGCAAGTATGTTGGCATACAGTGTTGCTTCAGGCCATGTAGCATAGATTTCACTGGATGCAACGTTTTTAATATAATCTTTGTATTTAATATAATAATTCCTGGCGCTGCTGTCAGAAGGAGGCCCGTCATGGACTATTATATATTCGGGGGCTGGTGTTTGTTGTAATACCATATGGTGCATACTTTATATTATATGGCAGGACAGATTTATAAAACGGGCAAACCCGTTTGTGAAAAATGCTGCAGAAGGATTTTTCAGCCTAATATCTGGTATATTGGTTCCAATTATAAAGAAAAGATGTTATAATATTACAGTATAGTAATATTTTCATAGAAAGGTTTTGTTTTAATGGAAACAGATAATAAAGATAATACGCAGGATGTGAAGAAACATGGAAAACCCAGGAAGAACAGGCGTATGCATAAAAGGAGAAAGGACAGTACTAACTGGCAGAAGCTTGATAATACAGCCAATCTTTTTCCTGCCATTGCAACACATACAATGACTAATGTATACAGGATAGCAGTTGACCTTAATGAAGATATTGACAGGAATACACTGCAGAAAGCCCTTGATATAGTGCTCCCTGGTTTTGACACATTTAATGTCCATATGAGGAAAGGGGTTTTCTGGTATTATTTTGAAACAAATGATAAAAGAGCCCCGCTTGTTGAGGAAGAGAGTGATTACCCATGCAGGTATATTGAGCCATATGCCAATAATTATTATCTTTTCAGGGTAACTTATTATAAGAAAAGGATTAACCTTGAAGTGTTCCATGTGCTTGCTGACGGGATGGGAGGGATTAACTTCCTAAGGGAACTGGTATACCAGTACCTGAGGCTCAGGCATCCGGATATAGCAGGTGAGCAGGAAGACGGGCTGTCTGATGTTACTTCCCTTAATACAGAGGACAGTTACCTTAAAAACTACCGTAAAAGCCATGCAAAAGGGTATAAGACGGCAAGGGCTGTTGAAGTAAAGGGGGAGAAACTTGAAGCCGGGGAACTTGGCATTATACATGGGTATATGCCGCTGGATGAAGTAAAGAAAGCGGGTAAAAGTTTTGGCGCAAGCATTAATGAATATCTTACTGCCCTTTTTGCATATTCGGTTTTCTGTGAATACCTGCATGGCCAGCCGTCTTTACGGCCTGTTGTTGTATGTGTGCCTGTAAATTTACGCCCATATTTTGATTCAATGACTACAAGGAATTTTTTTGTAATGGTAAGTGCACTTTTTAAACCTGAAAAAGATGATTATACATTTGAAGAAGTCCTTGAGAAAATAAAGGCAAGCCTTAAAAGCCAGATAAATAAAGAACACCTTGAGGAACTTTTTTCATACAATGTTTCCAACCAGAAAAATATATTCCTGCGTTCAGTCCCGTTTTTTATTAAGAAAATAGCAATGAGGTTTGTGTACAGGTCATCTGCAAGGGCGGGCACTACTACGCTTACCAATATAGGGAATATAGCAATAGATGATGCTTATAAAGATTATGTAAAACGTTTTTACTCAATGATATCTGTATCCACTGGGCAGAATATCAAAGGGGCAATAGTTTCTTATAACGGGGAACTGGTTTTTACATTTACATCAATACTGGCAGATGTATCAATACAACGGCGTTTTTTTACGCTGCTTGTGGAACATGGTGTGCATGTAACAATAGAAAGCAATGGAGTGTACTATGAATAAGTGTAAAAGGTGTGGTGTAGTTATCAATGATGAAACAACAAGATGCCTGTTCTGTGGCATGGTTTTATCTGGTGATAATGGCGGCACAGGAAATATTTATCCAGATATAAGAAATAAGACAAGGATGTTAAAAAGAATTATAAATATTGCAAGTTATTTCGGGATAGTCCTGGAAATATTCCTTGTAGTTATAAATTATTATAATTATTATGGAATAAAATGGTCAATTATAACAGGTGGCGCAATTTTTTATATAATACTTACCCTGCAATATACCATAAATAAAAGAAACGGCCATATTAAGAAAATCTTTGTGCAGATGCTCGGGGCAATGCTTCTTGTGGTGGTTATTGATTTTGCACTTGGTTTTAGCGGCTGGTCGTTTAATATAGGCATTCCACTGATTATACTTTTATTAGATGTGATAATACTGGTGTGCATGGTTATTAATTTCAATAACTGGCAGAGCTACCTTTTAATGCAGATATTTACACTTATAACAAGCATAGTCCATATGGTGTTTTACCTTACAGGATTTGTAAACGGTCCTGTACTGCCATGGGTGACATTTGGGGTTTCAGCAGTGATTTTTACATCATGCCTTGTAATAGGGGATAAAAAAGCAAAAAGTGAACTTAAAAGAAGGTTTTATATATAAAAAGATAAAAGGAACAGAATAAAATGGATATAAAGAAGAATGACAATATCAGCTTGCAGGCAAAAATAGTACGGCAGCTTATTAATATTGCAACATCCGACCATCTTATCGGCCCAGGAATAAAGAAAGGCACTTTCAGGCGCAGGCTTGTGGAACCGCCATGGAAATGCCCGCCAGGCTATTCAATGCTTAAGATAAAGATGAAGAAGTTTGATATGGAACTTTTAACACCCCCTGAAGTAAATTCAGGATATGCCGTACTGCAGCTGCATGGCGGCGGTTATATTGGCAAAATGAGGAATGTATACAGAAGTTTTGCCAAATATTACAGTGATATGAGGGGCGGAATAAAGGTACTGACAATAGATTACCGTGTTGCACCAGAAGACCCTTACCCGGCGGCGCTTGAGGATGCAGTTACAGCGTATAAATGGCTTATGGGGCTTGGATATAAAGGCAGTGATATTATTGTTGCAGGTGATTCAGCAGGAGGAGGGCTTGCACTTGCCCTTGCAATGTACCTTAAAGATAATAGCATAAACCTTCCGGCAGCAATGGTGCTTATGTCGCCATGGACGGATTTAACAGCATCCGGCTCATCATATGAAACTAATTATAAACTTGACCCGCTTTTTGGAAATACAAGGGAAAGCATGATTTATAATGGTGAATATATTGGAAGCAATGAACCTGATAACCCCTATATATCACCACTTTTTGGCGATTTTAACGGGCTTATGCCTATGCTTTTCCAGGCAGGAAGCGTTGAAATGCTTTTAAGCGACTCTGTAGATGCTGCAAAAAAGGCAGAAGAAGCCGGATGCAGTGTAAAGTTAAATGTCTATGAAGGAATGTTCCATGTATTCCAGATGGCACTGGATTTGCTGCCAGAATCAAAACAGGCATGGCAGGAGGTAAAAGAATTTATAGAAGGTATAGAAGAAACGTCATAATCCATATATAAAAGAATAAAATATTATTGAATAAAATACCAGGGAAGCACATTGGTATGCAAAATATTATAAATAATAATACAGAAAATGAAACTTCCAGATGGAAGGTAACATGCCACTATGATGTGTGTGAAGATGGAAAAGAGCCAGTAAGTTTTATGGAATGCATGGCTCTTTTTGCGCTGGAGGAAAAGCAGGGATGGGATAATGATTTTAAACCTTTGTATATGCCACTAAAAGAAGATGGGGGGATATTATGAAATGTGGTATTTACCTGCGTATTTCAAAGGAAGAAGAACGCACCGGGGGCAACAGCATTTCCGGGCAGCGCATGGTAATAGAACAGTTTGTCCATGCACATAATGATATGGAAATTGCCGGTGAATGGTGTGATGATGGCTATAGCGGGATTAATTTCGACAGGCCGGGCATAAAAGATTTAATTAGAAATATTTACGCAGGCAGGATTGAATGTGTAATTGTAAAAGATTTATCAAGGTTTGGCAGGGATTATATACAGACAGGCAAATATATAAAATACATTTTCCCGAGGCTTGGTGTAAGGTTTATAGCAGTATGTGACAGTTACGACAGCAAAACCAGCGGATTCCTTGAAGATGCACTTCTTATGCCAATAATGAACCTGGTTAATGATGCGTATTGCAGGGATATTTCCAATAAAGTACGCTGGCAGCAGGCAGCAAGGAGAAAGCAGGGGATATATATAGGCGCATTTGCGGTTTATGGCTATATCAAATCAGAAAAAGAACGTGGGAAGCTTATTGTAGATGAATATGCAGCAGATATTGTAAAATGGATTTTTAATATGCGGCTTAATGGCAAATCCGCTGAAAAAATTGCAAAAGAACTTGATTTAATGGAAATCCCCTCACCATATGCGTATAAAAAGCTTAATAACAGCAGGTTTACAACATCATTTGCAAGAAACGTAAACCCTGGCTGGACGCCAGTTGCTGTAAGGCGCATACTGTCTAATGAAATATATACTGGTGTGCTTTTGCAGGGGAAAGACAGGAAAACAAGTTATAAACTGCCTTTAAGGAAGAAGCTTCCCAAAGAAGAATGGATACGTGTGGAAGGGGCTGTAACGCCGGTAATAAGCAAAGAGGTTTTTCAAAAAGTGCAGGAAATGGACTTAAGGAGAGGTATAAAATAATGGAACGTGCTGGTATTTATGCAAGGGTGTCAGTAAAACACTATAACATTAAAGACTATACAATAGAAAACCAGATACTTATTGCCAGAAGATATATTACCAGAAATGGAATGGAATGTGCAGGGATATATTCTGATAAAGGATTTTCCGGCATGGACTTTAACCGTCCCGCATGGAAAAGGCTGGTTAAGGATATATCAGCACACAGGCTTAACGTGGTTGTTGTAAAAGACCTTTCAAGGATTGGCAGGAATTATATACTGGCAGGGGAATATATAGAAAAAGTATTTCCAGAATACGGCATAAGGCTTGTGGCGGTTTCAGAAGGCTGTAATAATAATGGATTTGCAGCAGGGCTTAAAAACATTATTAATGAATGGTATGCAAAGGAATCTGGCAGGAAAGTTTCCATAGTTAAACAGTACCAGAAAAAGAAAGGGGGATATACAGGAGGCATGGCGCCATATGGATACTGTATAAAGACAGAAAACGGGCTTAGGATTCTTAAAGAGGATGCTTCAATGGAAGTGTTAAAAAAGATAAAAGAATTAAAAAGCCAGGGATATACTTCTACTGAAACAGCAGAATGGCTTAACAGACAGAAGATAAACAGGCCGTCCGTATATAATGTAACAAGGGAAATACACTGTACTGGCGGGGATTACCTTAAATGGGACGCTGGAAGTGTAAGAAGGCTGTGGAAGTAATCAGACACCAGCGGGGATTACCACACGGCTCAGAACAATCTCGCCCGTTTCCTGTGTGTCTTTTATCTCGCTCTCTGCTATTTTTGGCGGGTAGTCGCCAAACAGGGTGTGGGGCGGTATTACAAAAAGTTCTTCGCTTTCACCAAGGGCATCAGGCACAGGCATAAGTGAAACATTCTGTAAAGAAGTCTGTCCGGGAAGTATTTCTGCACCTGAAACTTCTATTGTTTCAAACCCGGGTGCGGATATACGTACATTATAAACTGAATAGGGCTGGCCGGCAGAAGGCTCCATACTGTATTCAACAGGAGGTGCCGGAAGTTCAACAGCCTCAGTCTGCCCGGAAATATCAGTTTCAACCTCTTCAATTACCCTGCCAGGGTCATTAATATCTGTAATCTGCACCCTGGCGCCATTAATTGGCCTTGAAGCAATTACAGAAGATACATTTGCCTTTAAAAACCCTGTATCCTCTGTTTGTTGTAATCTTATTGAAGCTGGCATAAAAATTACCTCATTTCTGCATTATTACAGTGCATTATTTTGTTATTTATTATTATATGTGTTACAGCCTGCTTTGTGAATTGATAATTTAAATGTTCTTTACTTTCATTAAAATAATAGTTATAATAGATAAATATGATTACCTAAGAGGTAAAGTAAAAAACAGTAAGGAGAGTTACCTATGCCAGTATGGAAAGCTGTAATACTTGGCCTGGTGCAGGGGCTTGCAGAGTTTCTGCCAATAAGCAGTTCAGGGCATCTTATTATAATCAAACATGTACTTGGAACAGATTTAGGAAGCGGTGGCATGTTTTTTGATGTAATGCTGCATTTTGGCACACTTATAGCTATATTTATAGCATTCCGTAAAGATATAGTGAAACTGGTATCTGAAGGGATACATATTTTAACAGATATACTTGCTAATATCTGCATATTCTTCACAAGAATATTTAAAAGCGGCAAAACCTACAGGCGTGTAATAAAAAGTTCATACCGTAAGTTCGTTATGCTGGTTATAGTATCAACAATACCTACAGGCATAATAGGCATACTGCTTTCAGATATTATTGAAGCAGCTAATGACATGGTAATTGTCCCGGGGGTATGCCTTTTCATTACAGCTTCATTTCTTGTTATTGCAGACCTTGC
>DKYP01000140.1:0-440 GCA_002499945.1 Lachnoclostridium sp. UBA7097 | reverse complement strand
GGGCTTTCAACAATGCCAGGCATTTCACGTTCAGGAACTACTATAACAGCCTGCCTTTTATGCGGCTTTGACAGGAAATTTGCTGTAAAGTATTCATTTATAATGTCAATACCTGCTGTACTTGGCGCTGTTGTTTTAGAACTTAAGGATTTCCAGGCAGACATTATTGTAAAGGAAGATGTGCCAGGCTGTATTATAGCCACTGTTGTTGCAGCTGTGGCGGGGTATTTCTCAATATGTTTTATGATGGCACTTGTACGTGGCAAAGGGTATAAATATTTTGCAATATATTGTGTAATAGCAGGCGGGATTGCAGTTGGTTATAACTTTTTAGTATAATATACTGACGACCGTTAAGATTTCCCAATTTCTGAACAGCCCATATTGCATAAGTAGGCAATACGTGCTGTTCAGAAAGGAAAATCTAATCGTTCGTGAGT
>DKYP01000175.1:6423-6658 GCA_002499945.1 Lachnoclostridium sp. UBA7097 | reverse complement strand
TAACAAAATATTATAAATTTCAAATAAACTGTTGACACAAAGCTGTATTTGTATATAATGGTTAATGACAAAGGCGTCATGGATAATTAATTATCCGTGGCGTCTTTTTTATTTTTATTTATTGCCAGCCAGCTGTAAGTTATTGTTGTCCGGACACAGTTGCTGTTTGCAATATAAAAATTTTAATGCAGCATTTATTTATGCAGCAAAAGGAGGCAATTATTATGGATATGAG
>DKYP01000175.1:0-6154 GCA_002499945.1 Lachnoclostridium sp. UBA7097 | reverse complement strand
GAGGCAATTATTATGGATATGAGTATATGGTATTTAGTGGGCGCTACACTGGTGTTTTTTATGCAGGCAGGCTTTGCAATGGTAGAGGCAGGTTTTACCAGGGCTAAAAATGCTGGAAATATAATTATGAAGAACCTTATGGACTTTTGTATTGGTACAGCAGTTTTTATTTTATTTGGCTATGGAATTATGAATTCAAGTTCATATATAGGAGGATTTATAGGCAGGCCTGAATATGGCATGTTTACGGATTTTGAAGGGTTTGACTGGTCAAATTTCTTCTTCCAGCTTGTATTTTGTGCTACTTGTGCAACTATTGTATCTGGCGCAATGGCAGAAAGGACAAAATTCAGTATGTACTGCCTTTATTCAGCCATTATAAGCATTATTGTATACCCAGTTGAGGCAGGCTGGACATGGAATACCCAGGGATGGCTTGCAAAGCTTGGCTTTGTGGATTTTGCAGGTTCATGTGTTATACATATGGTAGGCGGCATTTCAGCACTTATAGGTGCGGCAATTTTAGGACCACGTATAGGGAAATTCAGCAAGAGAACAGGCAAACCACATGCTATACCAGGGCATAACCTTCCAATTGGTGCCCTGGGGTGCTTTATACTCTGGTTTGCATGGTATGGTTTTAACGGTGCTGCAGCATCAGATGTATCAGAGATGGCAAGAATACTTGGCACTACAACATTAGCCCCTGCATTTGCAACACTTGCAGTCCTGGTATTTACATGGGTTAAATACGGGAAACCTGATGTATCCATGTGCCTTAATGGTTCACTTGCAGGCCTTGTAGGAATTACAGCAGGTTGTGCCAATGTTGATGCCGCAGGTGCAATTATTATAGGTATTGTTGACGGGTTACTTGTATGTTTTGGTGTATGGTTTATAGAAAGTGTACTTAAAGTTGATGACCCGGTTGGTGCAGTTGCAGTACATGGATTTAACGGGCTGTGGGGTACAGTTGCAGTTGGTTTATTTGATACAAAAGGCGGTCTTTTCTATGGCGGCGGTGTACATATGCTTGGCGTGCAGTGCCTTGGTGTTATTTCGGTAGCTGCTTACACAACAATATGTATGGGCATTATATTTACAGCAATAGATAAAATATGGGGCCTGCGCGTAACACCAGAAGAAGAACTTATAGGGCTTGACCTTAAAGAACATGGGCTGCCATCTGCATATGCTGACTTTATGCCTGCCGGCAATATGTTCTATTCAGCAGGTGCATCTGTTGAAACGCTTAAAGGAAATGTTTCTATGGATAATGCTGTACAGGTACAGAAAGTTCCAGAACCAAGGGCTGCTGCCATGAAAGTAGTTCCAGAAACAGGAGAAAAACTGGCAGAGAAACTTACAAGAGTTTCTATTATCTGCAAACAGAGTAAATTTGATGAACTTAAGGAAGCCCTTAATGAAATTGGTGTAATGGGAATAACAGTTACACAGGTGCTTGGATGTGGTACACAGAAAGGCATTGTTACAAAATACCGTGGTGCAGAGCTTGACATAGTGCTGCTTCCTAAGATGAAAGTTGAAGTAGTAGTAAGTGCAATACCAGTTGAAACTGTTATAGAAACAGCAAAGAAAGTCCTTTATACAGGCAATATCGGAGATGGCAAGATATTTGTATATGATGTTGAAAATGTTGTAAAAGTCCGTACAGGCGAAGAGGGATTTGACGCCTTACAGGGCGAAACTGAATAAAATAAAGGGTTTTAGCAATGGAAATTTATACAGCCCCTGCATTACTGTGCAGGGGCTGTAATTGTACTTGTGGAATACGGTGTATATATTGATAAATTATTTAATATGGCGTATAATAACAACTGGATATAATTGAATTTACAATAATAGTTGGACGGCAACAAAATTAAACAGGGGTGGAATTATGTTTTTTATGGAAATTAGAAGAAAGTATTTTAATATAGTATTTCTGGTTATAGTTGTTATAGGAGGGTTCTGGTTATATTCTGTACTTAAACCTGAATCTTTGACTAGTTATAATTATTATAAATATAATTATTTCAAGCCTTTAACTAAAGCGGAGTTTGTATATTTTGAACTGGTATCGGATTATAAAAGAGGGATTACAGTAGCCTTTTTTGAACCAAAAGGTAATGGTATGTGGGGTACTTATGAAAGAACGTTAAATAGTACCGAAAGGGAATATTTTATAGAAGTAATAAAAAAAATTAATCCTTCTTACAAGGATTCTGAAAAAATGAAGGATGCCAGTATAAATTTGTCTTATTCCCAGATGCGCCCATATTTAAAAGAACTTGAAGAAAAGTTAAAGATATATTCTTTGTATTATACAGGAATAAAATCCAACACATGGCATAATTGTCCATACCGTATATATAAAAATACCACATGGCGTTTCCGGGGCAGGAAATATAAAGATGCCCTTAATGATTTCTTGCAGACTTATGAAAATGGTATTTCTAATGGATATGCACGCCTGTTTCTGGATAATGCCGGGACAATTATCTGTTTAATTGCTATTATATATTCTGCCAGTTATTATACAGAAGAAAAAAAGGCAAAAATAAACGGGTATATATATACAGGCAATATAAGTTCAATAAAGTTTGTTTTATATAAGTACCTGGCAAATATAGTGCCACTTATGCTTTTAAGTATTATATATGCCATTTTTAGTGCTGCGTGTTTTATGTACTGGAATTACAAGTTTAATTATGGATATGATATAAGTATTATTCCGTTTATAGTACAGACACCATTTATAATTTTCCCAGCCGTTTTAATAACAACAGCTATAGGGCATATGCTTGGGATATTGTTCCAGTCTGGTGCAGCGGTGGTAATTATACAATTTGCATTATTTATTTTAGACAGCCTGTTTGGGGAATGGGCTAATTTAAATAAAATTACCAGATATTATGATTTTGATAATTACAGTTATTACAGGGAACATTCTGGCAGTATATTTATAAACAGGATTATAATAGCAATATTTTCTATCATTTTAATTGCTTTAGTAGTTAAGTTGTTTGATTACAGAAGGGAACATAATGGATTAATTAATTTTAAACGTATTAAAAAGTCTGTTGCAGGTTTCTGGTATAAAATATTTAAATTACAGTTTTGTAAAAATAAAGAATATGGAAAACAGAAAATAGTTACCAAAAGCTTTGGATATTATATATTTAAACAGTCTTTAAGTAAAACAGCATTGTTATATATCCCTTATTTGTGCATTATGTATTTAGTTACATTTTACCAGCCTATGAATACAGCAGATATTGCAATGGCAGGGGAAGCTTTCCTTGTTTTTGCGTCAATATTTTTATTTATAAGGCTTGGAAATATGGAACAGGCTAATGGCACAGAAAGTTATGTATTTACTTCAAATAGTTTTTACCCGTTTATTTATATGTCAAGGGTGGTAGCAGCGGGCATTGTTTTATTTATAATGGTTGAAATACCTGTATTATTTTTATGCCTTTTGAACCATGCGCAGGCAGGAAGATGGTGTATTGGTGTATATTTAAGTTCACTATTTATTGGAATGCTTGCTTTACTGGTTACTGAAGTTTCCGGGAATTATTTACTTGGATATTTTTTATATATTATGTACTGTTTATTTGACGGGACTTTAGCAGGGGACATGCCGTTAAGTTTATCAGGCTATACATATGGTATAAAGAGAAGTAAGTTATATCTGGCTGTGGCAATAATTGTTATTGTGGTTGTATTAACAATTATTATATATAACAAATCCAAAGGGATAAAACTTATAAGGAAGTACAAGGATAAATAACAGCCCAGTTCAGGAGGTGGCTAAATGACAGAGAAAAAAGTATATGAAATTATGCATATGGACAGAAGGGTTGCAAAGATTAATAGTTCCGGGCAATGTAAAATATATTATAAATCATTTATGCCATATAATTTGTATCTTGAAGAATCAGATGATATTGATACATTAGTTAATAATATTACAAATTTTAATTACTGGTGCGCAACAAGGGTTCTCACTTTGGACAGGAAGTATGCAAAAGAAATATTAAACAGTATAGGTATGCCACAGGCTGTTACTGATAAAGAAAGGGCAAAAATTGCACTGTCATACAGATGCGCTTCATTAACGGATGTTTTCTGGGTGAAATTAAATAAAGAGAAGATTTCATTCAGTAATGTCAATTTGTATGAGAACCATCTGGATAATACCTTTATTGATATTGCTTTAAAAGGGAAACAATATACTGTGCAGAATGAATACCTCGCAAGGGATTTATCAACTAACGGATGTTTTCCAAAAGCCTGGCAAAGGTCAGGTGATGGTTTCAGGTTATTGAAAAATGGCGGGCCGGAGGTGGTTGAAAGGGAACTGCTTGCCAGCCAGATATGCAGGTGTTTTAATGTTTCACAGGTATTATATGAAAGGGATTATTTTGATGGGGAAAAAGTCAGTGCCAGCACTAATATTACATCAAAAGAGTATTCGATAGTTCCAATGGAGGCATTTGAAATATACTCTTTAAACCATGGCAGGAATACAAAAAAATATATCCTTTCTTTAGATAAGCATAATTATTATATGATGAATATTATTGATTACCTTATTGGAAATACGGACAGGCACTGGGGGAACTGGGGAGTGCTGGTACGCAATTCCAACAATAAACCGGTAAGGTTGCATGATTTAATGGATTTTAACCAGTCATTTAATTCTTATGATAATATAGAGGGGTCTAACTGCCAGACAATGTTTTGGGAACATATTAACCAGAAAGAAGCAGCAATTAAATCTGCCGGGATAATTGGTTTAAACCAGATTAAAGAAGTGGATAAAAAGTTTTTTAATGAACTGCCACAGTTTTATGAAATGTTTTGTAAAAGATTAGAACTGCTAAGGTCAATAAAATAGCAGATTAACCTGGCCAGGAGGGGGATTATGTTTTTTGCAGAAACCAGAAGGAAGTATTTTAATATAGTATTTTTATTTGTGATTATTATTGGAGGGGTCTGGCTGTATTCTTCACTTAAGCCTACAGCCTCAACTAATTATGATTACTATAAATATAATTATTTCAAGCCTTTAAATGAAGCAGAGTTTGTGTACTTTGAACTGGTATCTGACTATAAAAAAGGTGTTACAGAAGCTTATAGTGAACACAGTGCAAATGGCGTAAGAAGTACATTTACAAAAAAGCTGGATGATATAGAAAAAGGATATCTTCTGGATGTGATTAAAAAAATTAATCCAGATTACAAGGATTCTGAAAAAATGAAGGATGTCCAGATAAATATGTTATATACTGACATACAGCCATATTTAAAAGAGCTTGAAGAGAAGTTAGGCATATATTCTTTGTATTATACAGGAATGGCTGGTACAGCAGATTTTAAAGACTATTTATATGCTTCTTTTATGTCCCCATACCTGGTATATAAGGAATGTACCAGACGTTTTCATGGCAGGAAATATAATGATGCCCTTAATGAGTTTACCCTTACATATGAACATGGGATTTCTAATGGCTATACATATGTATTCCTGGACAGCTGCGGGATAATTATGGGTTTTATTGCTATTATATATTCTTTTATGTCTTATACAGAAGAAAAAAGGGTAAAAATGGACGGGTATATATATACAGGGAATACCAGTTCTGTAAAATATGTTTTATATAAATACCTGGCAGATATAGTACCACTTATACTTGTAAGTATTATATACAGCCTGCTTGGGGCTGCATGTTTTATATACTGGAACTATAAATTTAACTATGGGTATGATATAAGTATTATTCCATTTTTAATAAAGACGCCTTTTATAATTTTCCCAACTGTTTTAATAGTAACAGCCACCGGGCATTTTATTGGAATATTATTCCAGTATGGAATGGTGTCTGTAATTATCCAGTTTGTATTATTATATCTGTCAATTGGATATGGCGTATATAATAAATTCAGCTTTGCATTGCTTATAAGGTATAATAATTTTGACGATTATACTTTATACCAAAACTGCTCTGGCAATGTTATTCTGAACAGGGTTATAATAATATTATTATCAGTTATTTTAACAGGGTTTACAGTTGTATTATTTAATTACAGAAGGGAACATGGCAGGTTAATTAATTTAAAAAATATAAAAAAATCTGTTGTAAAT
>DKYP01000053.1:1523-3330 GCA_002499945.1 Lachnoclostridium sp. UBA7097 | reverse complement strand
TTTCATTTAGTTTTTTGTTAAACATATTTAAGCACATATATACACTTTTATCTATATTTTTACTAGCTTAATAATTCCTCCTGTAAAATACTTATATATCTGTTAAACCACTAAATTGTACCATAACTTGTACCACCAGGCAAATAATTAAAAACAAACAGCTAAAAAATCATCTGGTGGTACAGCTATAAAAGGAGGGAAATCCTAATAATTAACCTTTACACAAATCAAACTAATTTTACCAGACATTCTATAAATTCCTTCGGTTTTTCTATATGTATGCCATATCCGCAATCAAAACGTACAACCTGCAGTCCGGTAATAAGCCCTGAAACTTTTGCTAAATCGTCTTCATTTAATACTGCCATTAAAATACCATCTTCACTAATATATGTCCGGGCTTTCATAAAGATTGTCTTATATTTTATATTCTTCAACATTTCTCCATGTGGTATTCCACAATGAAAGCTGTCGTTATAAAAATTCTTCCCAAACAGCGGGTCATAATTATTCATACCCTGAAAACCACAACGCACAGCCACAATACTTGTAACGCAAATGTAGTTTGAATTCCAAATGTGCTTCCAATGGACACTTTGGAATTGCCAGCCCAGACCTATTTATTAAACATTATCTTTTCACTATTAAACATTCTTGTTAATACAAATACCCCAAGCCCTGCATAGATTATATTGCTTACAACCGATAATACCATTCCTGAAGGTACTATATCAAATGAAAAAATGCCCGTCATTGCCTGTACGCTGTTATAAACAGGAATTACATAATATAATAAATCTGTCTTGGCACCATCTGAAAACATGCCACTTAACCCTACAAGCATAACTATTATCATAAGTGGTGTAATATAAGTATTTGCCTCTTTTGTGCTTTTGGCAAATGCTGAAATTATGGATACAAGTGTTACTATAAGAAGTACAACTGATATCATAACAACAGCAAGCATTATATATTCATACACACCATACACATTAGTATTAATGCCTGCTTCTTCCATATTGGCAAGTTTAGGAAGCGAAAGCATTGTTCCTATTGTGCTTGACATGCCACTTAAAACTGCAATAATTGACAATGCTATTATTTTTCCAAGTGCTATATGGCTTCTTTTAGCAGGAGTTACAAGCATTGTTGCTATTGTGCCCCTCTCCTTTTCACCTGAAATTGATTCAGGCCCTATTGCCATACATGCACTAAATACAAACATAAGGAGCAGCATTGGCAGCATGGATGAAAATATAAATGCTGCTGAATCTTTTTCATTGGCAAGGTCATATGATATATTTTCATCATGGTTAATATCAAACTTATTAGTCATTTCTGCTTCATATGCATCCATTGTTTCTGTAAATATGCTATAGGCAGCCTGTGACTCTGTGGATGCTGAATTATAATATACTTTTATCTCCGGTGCCTGTTGCCCGGATGAACTGTCATATGCGGCAATGGCATTTTCAAAATCCTCTGGGAATGCTATATATAAATCAAGTTCCCCTTCATTGCTGGCAATTTTTTCTTTTGCTTTGTCTTCTGCAGAGGCGTCTACATCTTTTATTCCCTCAGAAAGCCCTGCGCCACCAAGGATAGCTTTTATACCATCTGGCATATTGGTACTTTCAACTTTATATACATAATCATCATCAACTGTAACCATGCCTGATACAGCGTCACCCATAAATGTGTAAAGTACAAAAATCATAATACCAGGCATTAATATTGTAGTAAATGCCATACGCTTGTCACTGAAAAACCTTTTTAATTCTTTCTTTAATATAGTAATAATTGTATT
>DKYP01000053.1:812-1183 GCA_002499945.1 Lachnoclostridium sp. UBA7097 | reverse complement strand
AACCTGTCCTCAAGGCTCTGTCCTGCCTTAATATTTTCCAGGGTATCACATAATATCATCTTGCCATTAATAATAATTCCGACCCTGTCGCATACCCTTTCTATAAGGCTGAAAATATGTGTTGATACAATTACAGTTTTACCACGTTCTTTTAATGCCTGTATAAAATCTGTAACAACTCTTGCTGTAAGTACATCAAGCCCGTTTGTCGGCTCATCAAATATAATTATATCAGGGTCATGTACTATGGATACTGCAAGTGAAACTTTCTGTTTCATTCCTGTAGAAAGGTCTGCTACTTTAACTTCCGCAAACTTCCCTATTCCAAAAAGCCCGAATATCTCATTTTTCCTTTTTTCCTTTACATCATC
>DKYP01000053.1:0-478 GCA_002499945.1 Lachnoclostridium sp. UBA7097 | reverse complement strand
AGTTCTGAGAAAAAGTCATACAGGTAGTTTGGTGTGAAATATTCTTCAAGTTTTAACTCACTTGTAAGAAAACCTATCTTCTGTCTTACTTTGTCTGCCTCCTTTACAATACTGGCACCATCAACTACCGCATCGCCGCCATCAGGCTTAATAAGTGTTGCAAGCATCCTGAGTGTTGTAGTCTTGCCAGCCCCGTTAGGCCCAAGAAGCCCGAACACTTCCCCCTCATATGCCTTAAACGAAAGCCCGTCAACTGCAACTTTCATTTTGTCACTAGTATGTTCAATTTTTTGTTGCTTAGCTGAAAGCTTAAAAGTTTTATGTAGTTTGTCTACATTTAGCAGTTCTTTCATTTCTGTCCTCCCATAATTAAATTCCGTGTTAAACCTGAACAGGTATTTTAACACGGAAACATATTATATCACAAATTGTATACCAATGCACTATAATTATTTTTTAAAATTTTCTATAATTAATA
>DKYP01000195.1 GCA_002499945.1 Lachnoclostridium sp. UBA7097 | reverse complement strand
CAAAAACTTTGTCTGCAATGACATTTCATCACTCGAACTCTATCGTTGCTGGTGGTTTCCCTGTACAGTCATACAGTACCCTGTTTACTCCTTTTACTTCATTAACAATTCTTGATGCCACTTTCCCCAGTACATCCCAAGGTATCTGTGCCAGTTCTGCTGTCATAAAATCAGATGTATTGACCGCACGTAATACTACAGCATAATCATAAGTCCTTCCATCACCCATAACACCTACTGAACGCATATTTGTAAGGGCGGCAAAGTACTGCCCAAGGCTTTTATCCAGCCCTGCTTTAGCAATTTCTTCACGGTAGATTGCATCTGCATCCTGCACTATATGGCACTTATCTGCTGTAACTTCCCCTATTATCCTTATTCCAATGCCTGGTCCTGGGAAAGGCTGCCTGAATACAAGATGTTCTGGTATCCCAAGTTCAATTCCTGCCTTACGTACCTCATCTTTAAAAAGCATGCGGAGTGGTTCTATTATTTCTTTAAAATTAACACATTCAGGAAGCCCCCCTACATTATGGTGTGATTTAATTACTGCCGATTTTCCAAGTCCTGATTCAATTACATCAGGGTATATGGTTCCCTGTACCAGGAAGTCAACTGCTCCTATTTTCTTTGCTTCCTCTTCAAATAACCTTATAAATTCTTCACCAATGATTTTACGTTTCTGTTCGGGCTCTGTCACACCCTTAAGTTTTCCATAAAAACGCTCCTGGCAGTTTACACGGATAAAATTAAGGTCATATGGACCGTCTGGTCCAAATACAGCTTCAACTTCATCACCCTCATTTTTACGGAGAAGACCATGGTCTGCAAATACACATGTAAGCTGCTTGCCAACTGCTTTTGATAAAAGGACTGCTGCCACTGATGAGTCAACACCACCTGACAACGCACATAAGACCTTGCCATTTCCAACTTTTTCACGGAGATTTTTAATTGTTTCATCAACAAATGATGACATTTTCCATGAGCCTGTACATCCACACACATTATAAACAAAATTAGAAAGTATTTTCGTTCCTTGCTGTGTATGCATTACTTCTGGATGGAACTGTGTTGCATAAAGTTTCTTTTCCTTACATTCCATTGCTGCTACAGGGCACACAGGCGTGGTTGCACAAATCCTGAAACCTTCCGGGACTTCTGCAATATAATCTGTGTGGCTCATCCACGCTATTATATTTCCAGGTACATCCTGGAATAAAACAGAACTATTATCTATATTGACTTCTGTTTTTCCAAATTCACTGACTGGTGCAGTTTTTACTTTGCCCCCTGACAGATAAGCAATAAGCTGTGAACCATAACATATGCCAAGGACGGGTATGCCAAGTCCAAGTATTTCCTTGCCACAACGTGGTGATTCTTCGTTATATACGCTGTCCGGCCCTCCGGTAAAAATTATTCCCTTTGGATTCATTTCCCTGATTTTCCCTATATCCAGTGTATATGGATGGACTTCACAATACACATTACATTCCCTTACACGCCGTGCAATAAGCTGGTTATATTGTCCGCCAAAATCCAGTACAATAACAAGTTCCTTATCCATGTTTTTCCATTCCTTTCTGAAATCTGTAGAAATGACTGCCTTTTCCAAAGCGCCATCCCCGCCAGAAGCATCTATAGTAAAAATATTGCAAATTAATATTATCCATAATACAACATATCTGTCATTGCTGCAAGATAAAATATATAAAGCAAAAAAGCCATTTCCAGATACGCCTTATTATAAAACCCCCCTAATACTGCTGGTATTATATAATATGATGCCAGGGCCAAAACCATAAATATATTTGCCCTGTTCCTATAGTACCTTGAAAAATTCATATTTTGTAGTATGCCGTCTGGTTATTGGGGATATATGCTGAATATCCCTGCCTTGTTTTATGCAAGTACCGGATTTCTGGCATAGTTTCCCAGACCCTTTACATAATTGAAGAGCTTTCGGAAATTTAACGCTGCTATCCTGGAACCGAAAAAGAACTTGCCACGCCGTTTTCCACGCATCATCTTTTCCAAATGGTAATTCCTGCGGATATTTGACGGGACAGTCTCTGCTCCATTACGAAGCCTTGCATAATTTTTAAATTCTTCACTGCCCATGTTCCGCTGGACCTTTGCACGTTCATATGCTGCTTTGGATGTTACTGTTTTTGCAACACGCTTAAAGATTTCCGGCGGGACCTGCGTTTTTCATTTTCAACAATGTCCTGTCCTGCCAGGTATCTGACAAACAGGTCATACACTGTTGAACCATTGTAACCAGATTCATACAAGGCAAGGGGTTTATCTGCATCCGTTAAGGGCTGCTTCATGCGTTTATCTGCACCGGTACTATGCTGATGATAAACCATCCTGTTAAAACCATTATAATTGATATAGTGTTTTAAACCGCCAGGCAGGGCAGAAGCATTGGTTTTATTCACATACACCACCAGCTTTTCAATGCAGGTGTATACCAGTCCCATCCGGCTGGGTTTGCGGATGTTGGATTCAACAATCATGGCAGAGAGCCTTGTTGTAAAGTATTTCATAATCATAACACCTCTTGCGGAAACGGCTTAAGGTCTTATCACTTAAAGGCTGTTCCTCAAAACTTGTTGTATGCAGGGCGTATTGAATCCTCCAGTGCTTTCTGTCCCCTGGCAGTTAACCCTGAAAAACTATCCGTAAATGATATTTTCTGGTAAGGGTTTTCTTTGAATGACATAGAGATTACACTCTTCCCCGGGCCGCACTGTGGCTTTGGTGTCTCCATTATACAGCAAATAAGGTGTTTATGCTT
The DNA here is from genome assembly GCA_002499945.1 of Lachnoclostridium sp. UBA7097. Lineage (GTDB taxonomy): Bacteria > Bacillota > Clostridia > Lachnospirales > Lachnospiraceae > Butyribacter. The sequence goes on along the minus strand of DKYP01000195.1, from coordinate 2,488 downwards.
GTATTTACCACAAAATATATGAACTTTTCAAGGTACTATAGCGGGACTTTTGACCCCGGCATCATAATATGCATTTATAAATTACCATTTACAATTTTGAATAGCCAAAGCCATTTACTACAGCTTCAATTTTCATGCCTTTTTTACAGAACGGGCAGTCCGCTTTTGGAAATGCCTGGTAGCTTACTACAACTTCAGAATCAAATAAAAAATGTACCTTTATGCCGTTTACAGAATCCACAGTGCTGAAAATTGAACCGATTCCCTCTATAATCCCGCCATAGTACTGGATGCCTTCCATGCTTTTCCTGATTGTTTCACCTGTGGTCGTTGTTGCGAGTAAAAGTACAATATGCTTTCCAGCAATCATCTTTTTCGTATTATCACGGAAAATAATCTGGTTGTCACGGCTCTGCTCTGGTGAAACTACATAAACCGTCTTGTGCTGGTTTGTTGAGGTAATATTTTCTTTCTCAAATTCTTTTGCCAGAAATGCCCCGATTACTTCTGTCCCATCCATACATACAACGGTATCTACATAACTCATATGCCCCAGTTCACGTGCCAGAAGCCTGGCGGCTTCCTCTGCTTCCCCGATACGTGACCGGATACCTGTCACATCAATATAAAAATTAATATGTGAGTTGCTGGTTGCAAAGTGCCCAGGAATTGCATGCAAAGCAAGTTTATTACTCTCCTTTGCATAAAATTTAACAATACGTTGTTCCATAATGAATCCCCTTTCCAAAATTAAATAATACATTACGGTAAATTTATTTTATAAAGCCTCTATAACTATATTATTCTTTTTTTTTGCATATATCAAGCATATATGGACAACTTTTTGCATATTTTAAACCTATCATTACTGCCTGCAACATGCTGCCTGCAAAATATCCATAACTTTTACAGAAAATTGACAAATATTTTATATATGCTAAAATGAAAAAGGTTTTCAAAACCAAAAGAGGTGGAAACGGAGGAATTTCCATGGATTATCCAAATTCATACCATACAAAACAGCAGCAGGCTATTCTTTCTTATATGGAGGATAATAAAGACACTTATATGACTGTAAGCCAGATTGCAAGGCATTTAAAGGAGCAGGGGCATCCTGTAGGGACTACTACTATATACAGGCATCTTGACAAATTCCAGAAAGAAGGCATTGTGCAGAAAATTGTACTTGACGGCAACAGCGGCGCATGTTACCAGTATATAGCAAATGGTTCTTCTGGCAATACATGCCAGTTCCTGCTTAAATGTGAAAGCTGTGGGGAAATTATTAATATGGGATGCAGCCATATGCAGGATTTATATTCCCATGTGCTTGAGGAACACAATTTCAATGTAAACCCATACCGTACCATGTTTTATGGCACTTGTGGAAAATGCCTGTATAGAAAAGGGGAAACCAATGAAAAATTCCAATAAAAACATTTTTAAAAATATAATATTACTGCCAGCCATATGCTTTATATTATTATTAACAGGCTGCGGCAACAGTGCTGCCATGGCAGACAATAATGGCAAATTAAATATTATTACTACTATTTTCCCTTATTATGATTTTGTACGCCAGGTTGCTGGTGATAAGGTAAATTTAAAATTAGTTGTGCCTGCGGGCATGGATACACACTCATTTGAACCTGTTGCCTCTGATATGATAGCTATTGGCAATGCAGATATTATTATTTACAATGGCGGGGAAATGGAGGTATGGGTGGACAAAGTCCTTGAGGCTTCTTCAAATAACAATGTAAGGGCAGAAAAAATGATGGATTATGTAGATACTGTTACAGAAGAAGATGTTACAGGGCTTTATGAAGGGCATGACGGACACCATCATGCAGGAGATAATGACGAAACAGAAGAATTAGATGAGCACATATGGACATCCCCTGTTAATTCAATTAAAATTATTTCAAATATAGCAGATATCCTTTCAGAAGAAGATAAAGAAAATTCAGGTTATTACCATAATAATGCCAGCAAATATATTAAAAAACTTAAAAAACTTGACAACATGTTCAGGGAAATTACAAGTTCTTCTGCAAAGGATTACCTTTTATTTGCAGACAGGTTTCCATTAAGATACTTTGTTGATGAGTACGGGCTTAGTTATAATGCCGCATTTGCAGGATGCAGTTCTGAAACAGAACCAAGTGCAGATATAATAGCATCCCTTACAGACAAAGCAAAAAATGAAAATATCCATGTTATACTAAAAATAGAACTTACAAGCACTAAAGTTGCAGATGCTATAGCAGAAATTGCAGGCGCAAAAGTAATGACATTTAATACATGCCACAATGTTACCAGGGAACAATTTGACAACGGTATAACTTATTATGATTTAATGAAAAAAAATGCAGATGTATTAAAAGAAGCATTATCCTGACACTTAATTTATACTCGTTCCACCAGAACCAGTATGGGGGATTATTATGAACAATAAAATAAATATTAAAAAATTTATAAAAAGAAA
>DKYP01000023.1 GCA_002499945.1 Lachnoclostridium sp. UBA7097 | reverse complement strand
TTATATAACATATTATGGTATAATTTTCAAGTGTATTGGTACAAATGGACAATATATGAGTATAAAAGGTCAATTTTTATAGTAAAAATGTAGATTGTCATAAACCTTTCCAGTATTTTTCATATTGTTCATTGAAATGCTTTAACCTGTATTTACTAATAGGGATTTTCTGTCCATCTGGCATAACAAGGTCATTTTTATCCCGTCCTTTTATATGGGCAAGATTAACTATATAACTTCTATGTATAAGACAGAACTGGCTATTTAAACTTTCCATTATATTTTTAATAGTCCCCTTATTAGTTATATTCCTGTCTTTTAGTGTAAAAACCAGGTTATTATGCCGGCTTTCTATATAGTAGATATCATCCCCTTTTACATATAAATCCTTGCCATTATCCTTTAATAATATAGCTATATTATCCATACATTTATCATTCCTTTTCCTTGTATTCTGCCTGCCCTATTTATTCATCTTGGCTGCGTATGCAAGCTATTATACTTTCAAGTTCTTTGATTAGCTTCTCCTTCTCATCCTGGCTGGTTTCTTTCCTCTTTCCATAACCAAGCATTGACAAAACAATTTTTACTAAAGACGTGCTTTCCATGCCATATTCTGATAAAAGGACTGCCGCATATTCCTCTTTTGTAAGGGCTGGCACAAACCTTCTTGTGTATTTAGTATTATTTTTTTCCAATCCATATACTTTAAGATATCCCTTGTTAAATAAACTTTTCACATCCCTGAAAACAGTAGCCTGGTTCAATTTTTCTTTACCAGAAAACTCCATCACCTTTGCTATTGTCAGTGGTTCTTCATGCGTCCAGAAAATTTCCATTAAACTTTCCTCTTTTCGCGTCATTAACTTATTATTTTTCATAAAATTAGCCATACCTTTCTGATGCTTGCTGTATACATAATGATAATATATATCTATATCAAGGTCAAGGTATGAAATTTTTAAATAAATTTATCATATTAATTTATAATAGCAATAAAACTATACAATCACTTCCTGTAACATGGTTTTAGTTTCTAAATTCAAAAAAATTATATCTTAGTATATGTATATTATACTGACGACCGTTAAGATTTTATCTGGTTTTATGGTTCTCTGGATAATTATGCACTGGTAAACCAGCTGGCAAATTCCAAATGTGCTTTCAATGGACGGCTGTACGAAACCGCCGGCGCTTAAATCTGGTTTTTTCAGATTTTATGCGTCCGTTGCGTGGTTCGTCCAAGCGCAAGCGGGCCTGTCCAGGAAACACATTGGAATTGCCAGCCCATTTAACCTGAAATAACCATTTAACCTGAAATAACCATTTAATTTGGAATTACCATCCCATTTATAACCCGCACATTTTTCTATTGATAAAACCGTGCCAACTAGTGTATTATATATTTAGCATTGGGTACACATCCATGTACCCGGAATGGAGATTGATATTTATGAACAAGAAAGCTTTGCATACTTTAGAGTATGATAAAATTATAAAACAACTTGAGGACCTTGCCTTCTCCCCTTACGGCAAGGAACTATGCCGCAGCCTTCTTCCTGTAAATGACAGGGAATGGATTATAACAGCGCAGCGTGAAACTTCTGATGCGCTTACACATATTCTTACACAAGGTGAAATATCCTTCAGCGGCATTTCTGATATACGTGCAGACCTTATGCGCCTTAAAGCAGGTGCAATCCTTGGTACAGGCGGACTGCTTGCAATATCAGCTCTTTTAAATACAGCAGGGCGTATTAAAAATTTCTTCCGCCAAAGCATTAATGGCTCTGATGGTGCGGATGAAACAGGTGATTCTTTAAATGAAAGATACCAGCTTATAGAACCCCTTTTCCCCCTTATGCAGGAAATAAGGCGGTGCATACTTGCAGAAGATGAAATAGCAGATGATGCAAGCCCGGGGCTTTTACAGACAAGGCGCAAGCTTAAAATGGCAGGTGATAAAATCCATGAACAGCTTGGAAGTATTTTAAATGGCAGCAGCCGCAATATGCTGCAAGATGCAATTATAACTATGCGCAATGGAAGATACTGTCTCCCGGTCAAGGCAGAATACCGTTCTTCCTTCAGCGGCATGCTGCATGACCAGTCATCTACCGGCTCTACCCTTTTTATTGAACCTGCATCCATTGTGAAGTTAAATAATGAAATACGTGAGCTTGAAATAAAAGAACAGCAGGAAATTGAAAAAATCCTTGCGGATTTAAGCAACCAGGCAGCAGAACAGGAATTTTTTATAAGCCAGGATTTTAATGTGCTTTCAGAACTTGACTTTATATTTGCAAAAGCAATGCTGTCTAAAAAGATGCGTGCAGTTGAACCAAAGTTCCCAGAGGAAAATTATATTGATATAAAGAAAGGACGCCACCCGCTTATAGACAGCAAAAAGGTAGTCCCTATAGACTTAAATGTTGGCAGGGATTTTTCACTTCTTATTGTTACTGGCCCTAATACTGGCGGCAAAACAGTTTCACTTAAAACTATAGGGCTTTTTACACTTATGGGGCAGGCAGGACTCCATATCCCTGCATTTGACGGCTCATCCTTAAGGATATTTAAAGAAGTGTTTGCAGATATTGGTGATGAACAAAGTATTGAACAAAGCCTTAGTACATTTTCATCACATATGACCAATACTGTTTCAATACTTAATGAAGCTGATAATGAAAGCCTTGTGCTTTTTGACGAACTTGGTGCAGGCACTGACCCTGTAGAGGGCGCCGCCCTTGCCACAGCTATTTTAACTAACCTGCACAGACGTGGCTCTATTGTTATGGCAACCACCCATTACAGCGAACTTAAACTTTACGCTTTGCAGACCCCCGGTGTAGAAAATGCCTGCTGTGAATTTGATGTAACAACCCTGCGCCCGACATACCGCCTTTTAATTGGTGTACCCGGCAAAAGCAACGCATTTGCAATATCAAAAAGGCTCGGGCTTTCTGATGATATAATAGAAGATGCCAAAATGCATGTATCTTCTGATGCCAGGCAGTTTGAAGATGTTATAAGCAGCCTTGAAGCAACAAGGGCAGACCTTGAAAAAGAACGCCAGCATGCTTCTGAAAGCAGAAAAGAAATATCCGCCCTTAAAAAAGAGCTGCGTGAAAAAACAGAGAAACTTGAAAGCTCCAAAGAGCGCATATTACAGAATGCTAATACAGAAGCAGCAAAAATACTTAATGAAGCCAAAGAATATGCCGATGAAACTATACGTAAGTACACTAAATGGGCACAAAGTGACAAACATATACGTGAAATGGAAGCACAAAGGGCAGATTTAAGGAACAAGCTTGATAAAAGCCAGGCAAAAGCAGCCGCCCAGAAAGACAAACCAAAAACAAAGGCTGTTAAAGCATCTGACCTTATGACAGGTTCAGATGTAAGGATAATTTCACTTAATATAACAGGCACTGTAAGCACCCTGCCAAATGATAAAGGTGATTTATTTGTACAAGCCGGCCTTTTAAGGACTAAGGCAAATATTAAAGATATAGAACTTATAAAACAGCCTGTGGAAAAGGATAACACCAGCAGAAAGAAATCAGGAAGCGGCAATATAAGGATGAGCAAGGCTTCATCAATCCACCAGGAAGTAAACCTTATAGGAATGACTGTTGATGAGGCAATGCCTGTACTTGGCAAGTACCTTGATGATGCCTACCTTGCACATATGTCACAGGTCACTGTTATACACGGACGTGGCACTGGTGCTTTGCGTAATGCTGTACATGGCCACCTTAAACGCACAAAATATGTTAAATCCTTCCGTCTTGGCGAATTTGGCGAAGGTGACATGGGTGTGACCATTGTTGAATTTAAATAGTTAATAATAAAAACGGAGTAAAAATAATGCTTGAAAAACAGAGAATTTTAATTGTTGATGATGATGAAAATATAGCAGAATTAATATCGCTTTATCTTACAAAAGAATGTTTTGATACCAGAATTGCAAATGATGGCGAAGCAGCACTTGCTGCTGTAAAATCATATATGCCAGGGCTTGTGCTTCTCGATATAATGCTTCCTGGCATTGATGGCTATGAAGTGCTAAGGGAGATAAGGAAATCTTCCTCACTTCCTGTTATCATGCTTTCTGCCAAAGGCGAAACATTTGACAAGGTTCTCGGGCTTGAACTTGGCGCAGATGATTATATTATGAAACCATTTGATTCAAAAGAAATGGTTGCAAGGGTAAAGGCTGTACTGCGCCGTTTTACCCCTGAAAAACCTGTCCCTGAAGATGAAGGGCTTCCTAAAGAATGTGTAACCTTCCCCGGCCTTGTAATAAACCAGACGGATTATTCTGTAACATATAATGGAAGCAGGATTGAAATGCCTCCAAAGGAATTAGAGCTTCTTTACTTCCTTGCATCACATCCCAACCAGGTATTTACAAGGGAACAGCTTTTAGACCATATATGGAGTTATGACTATATCGGTGATACACGTACCGTAGATGTACACATTAAAAGACTCCGTGAGAAATTTAAAGACCACCCTGGCTGGGATATTAAAACTGTATGGGGCATTGGCTATAAATTTGAATACCATGGGAAACGGGGCTGATATATGAAATTTTCACTAAGAACCAAATTCCTGTTATCATATACATTTATTATAATAACTTCACTTATAATTTTAAACACATACGGGGTTTCGCTTGTATATGATAAAATATTAAACGAAGCAAAAGACTCACTTTATAACGAGGCAAATATAATTGCAGAAAACTATATTCCAGGGATATCCCTGCCCTTCTCTGGCAATACATTAATTGCATTAAAGCACAATTTCCCATTAATGCAGGAAATAACAGAAGCACGTATAATAGTTACAGAACCAGACAGCAGGATAATTATTGATTCAGATAAAGACAATAACTGCGAAGGGGAATTTTTAAATAACTATGACCAGAATTTCCTTTCGTACCAGACTATAGCAGAAACAAATACTAATGGCATATTTCCTGAAAAATCTGTTGCAGTGGTTTATCCTGTAACAGAATCAATGGAAACATTGTATTATATTATAATTTCCCAAAAACTAAAGCCCATGCAGGACAGGGCAGTATATTATACAGACGCCCTTGTGCTATGCTATATTACATTTACCACAATTGTCATGCTGGTAATGTTTTATCTTTATATACAGACTGCCATTCCTGTAAAACTTATGACCAAAGCAGCCAGAAAATACGCTGCCGGCCAGTTTGATTACCCTATGGCAGGGATTTCTGGTAATGAACAGTCAGAACTTGCGGGTGCAATAAAATATATGGCTTGCAAGATGTCTGATATGGACAATTACCAGCGTAAATTTATTGCCAATGTATCACATGACTTCCGTTCACCCCTTACTTCTATCAAAGGGTATACGCAGGCACTTTTAGATGGCACAATACCATATGGAATGCAGAATAAATACCTTGATATAATACTTTTTGAAACAGAGCGGCTTTCCAAACTTACAAGCAGCCTGCTTGCATTAGGACAGTTTGAAAATGGCGGGGTTCCAATGAATATTTCAACATTTGACATAAATTATGAAATAAAACGGTGCTCTGCCGCATTTGAACAAAGATGCACTGAAAAGCAGATTTCCATAGAACTTACTTTTGAAGCCAAAAGCCTTATGGTAAATGCAGATATAGATAAAATTGAACAGGTTATACAAAACCTTCTTGATAATGCAGTTAAATTCAGCCATAACAATTCAGTTATTGAAATACATACTGCAAAACGTAATACTAAAGCATTTGTATCTGTTAAAGACCACGGCATAGGCATACCAAAGGACAATATAAACAAAGTCTGGGACAGGTTCTATAAGACAGACCTTTCCCGTGGCAAAGATAAAAAGGGGACAGGGCTTGGGCTTTCAATTACAAAAGAAATAATAGAATCACATAATGAAAATATAAATGTAATAAGCACTGAAGGCGTTGGCACAGAATTTATCTTTTCGCTTCCAGCTGCTAACTAAACACAAAAAACTGCCTGGCAAAGACAATTTTTATCCTGCCAGGCTTATTATTGCTTCCAGGTTTTAAGTGGCACGTTTATAATATTGTGCCTGTGCATTCCACATCTCATAATATTTCCCGTCCTGCTCTTCTAACAATTTGTCATGGCTTCCATACTGCACAAGACGCCCCTCATGGAATACTGCAATTTTTTCACAGAACTGGCATGATGAAAGCCTGTGTGATATATAAATTGCTGTTTTGGTATCTATAATTTTATCAAAGTTAGTATATATTTCATATTCAGCCAGCGGGTCAAGTGCTGCAGTTGGTTCATCCAGAAGTACAAATGGTGCATCTTTATATACAGCCCTTGCTATGGCAATTTTCTGCGCTTCACCACCAGATATTTCCACACCATTATCATCAAAATCTTTATACAGGTATGTTTCCATCCCTATACCCGGTTCTTCCAGCCGTTCCCTAAACCCGGCATTTTCCAGGCATTTTTTAACATGCGCTTCATCATATTTTATACTTGCTGCAACATTTTGCGCCAGCCGAAATGGAAATAATATATAATCCTGGAATACAACTGAGAAAAGCTGCCTGTACTCATCTGCCCTGAATTTACATATATTTACACCATTTAAAAGTATTTCACCTTCATCAGGGTCATAAAGGCGGCATAAAAGTTTAATCATAGTAGTTTTACCAGAACCATTCATGCCAACAACTGCAAGCTTTTCACCAATTTTTAATTTCATGGAGAAGTCTTTTAATGCAGGTTCTGTGCTTCCCAGATATGTGAATGTAACATTTTTAAATTCAATCTGGTATTCATTATCGCTCCGCTTTTCAACAGGAAGCTTCCCTTTATACATCTCATCCTGCATCCCAAGAAGTTCAATAGTGCTTGCCTGCTTTCTGGCTGTCAGTGCAAATTCAGTTATATCATTTATAAGCATATAAGCAGATGAAAGCATTTTCCTAAAGCATCCCGCAAGCCTTATAATATCCCCTGCCCCAGCTTTTGCCGCAATAGCTGCAAGTGTTACTGCAAGATAGGCACAGCCTTCTATAGCACCATCCGCAAGGCTTATTGCGCCATACTTTCCCGCCCACCCGGCAGAGGAATCTTTTAAGCGGCTGCGGTGCTTTTTATTCTTAAAAGCACCTGTACACCAGCGTTCCATAAGCCCGTAACTTCCATAAATCCTTATATCCTTACCGTTTTTATAATTATATCCATTGCCAGAAGCAAAATCCCAGGCAAATGTAATTAAGTCTTCTTTATCTTCTTCTTTAATCTTTCCAAACATAAACTGGTATGTTTTCTTCTTAAAATATATACCTGTTTTCATAGCTATTATTAAAATTACTGCCAGTGCCACAAGTACAATAATTACATAATATTTTCCTGATGCAAACATAAAATTTATAACTGGCAGCCCGACAATAACAGCACCAATAATATTAAAAAATCCAAATAATATAGAATTTCCCTGCCAGAATAATGAATTAATCCCTGCACCCCAGTTATTATCCTGCCTTATCCTGTCACGCAGTTCTTTTATCTCCGGGCTGTCAATTTTTGAAAAATCCATATCAAGCATCCTTGTCTGTGTCATACATGTATAAAGTGAAAATGCCTTTTCCCTGCGCACCTCCATACGGTTCCAGATTGAACTTGCTACAAAGCTTAGAACCAGAATTACCAGAAGTGTACATGCTATAACCAGGATAACTTCTTTAAAATCTTTCTTTGCAATAATGCTGTCAAGTATATAGGCAGACAGGACAAGCTGTATATATGGAATAACCACATTTATAATATGGACAATTCCTGTAAAGAAAAAATACCATTTATCTATATCTGTGATAATTTTCATTATTCTTTTAATATTTTTTATATGTTCCTTAAGTGGTATTTTTGTTGTTAAATCTGTATTCATCCTTCTGCCCCCTTTTCATAATAATTGCTCTGTATATGGAACATTTCTGCATATTTGCCATTAAGCCCCATTAATTCATTATGGCTGCCTTCTTCTATTATTTTTCCATTTTCAATCATTATAATCCTGTCTGAAAACCTTGTGCTTGCAAGCCTGTGGGAAATAAAAAGCGCAGTTTTGCCTTTGCTGTATTTATTATAATTATTATAAACCTCACTTTCTGCAACAGGGTCTAATGCTGCCGTTGGTTCATCTAAGACCAGTACCGGCGCATCTTTATAAAGCGCCCTCGCAAGCAAAAGCCTTTGCTGCTGCCCTCCTGACAGGTTTATGCCATCTTTCATAATAGCCTTTCCCATATATGTTTTTAAAGTAATGTTTTTATTATTAAAAAGTTCTTTTAACCCAGCCTTTGAAACTGCTTCCCATACTCTTTCTTCATCTATATTATCCATTTTGTCCATTGCAATATTTTCACCCAATGTACAAGGAACCACAAACTGTTCCTGGAAAACAGCAGAGAAAAGCCCATAAATTTCTTTTCTTGGAAATTCATTTCTGTTTATTCCATTTATAAGTATTTCCCCTGCATCCGGGTCATACATTCCACAAAGAAGTTTTACAAAGGTAGTCTTTCCTGCACCATTAACGCCCACAAGTGCAATTTTCTCCCCTGCTTTTATCTCCAGGTTTAAGTCTTTAAAAACCGTCTTTTTTTCCCCGTCAATATTATCTTCTATATCTTCCCCTGCATCCTGGTATGCAAAACTTACATTTTTAAATTCAATCTTTAAAGGCATTGCCAGTTCACTTGTATGCCTTTTTCCAGAACTGGTATCTTCATCAGGAAGTTCCATATATGCACGCCAGTAATCAGTTGCATTTGCAGCAGAGCGCAGTTCTGACAATGAATTCATAATACTTGTTATAAATCCCGAAAAGCCTGTAATTGCACCAAAATACAATACAAAACCACCTGCATCTATTTCACCTTTAAAAGCCTGGTGTAAAAGAAATGTATAAGCTCCCATATCCCTTGCTGTACCAAGCAAAAAACCTGCCTTTTCAAAAAACGACCTTTTCCTGTAAAGTTTCTGGTTTATGCCCCTCTGCTTTTCAATTACCATATCCCTGAGCCCTGCCAGCCAGTGGTTCATTCCAAATATCCTGATATCTTTTGCACCTTTTGTATGCCCCATTGAATTTAAAACACAATAATACTTTTTATTTGATTCTGCTATTTCATCACGCAGGCTTTCTTCATAACGTATCTGGCATAAATCCAGTAAATAACTGGCAATAGCAAGCACATCAAGAACCAGCAGCAGCCAGGTATCAAGTGTCCCTATTACAGTAGAATAAAGTAAAAAACATAAAATATTTATAGTTATATTTGTTGTTCCTGTAACCATTCTTGAAAGTGCCGACCAGTCACCCATGCTAATAGCATCATAAGCTTTCCAGTATACTTTTTTCATTTCCCCTGATTCCGTATACTTATAGGGCACTTTAAGGCTTTTAAGGAATAAAATCCCCATAAGCTGGTCACGCTGTGAATTATAATAATTGTACTTTCCAGATGAAACAGCAGTTTTTAATGTATAGACTGCCATAATTAACAAAGTAAATGGTACAAGCACCATAACTGTCTTTTGTACAGAAGCCCCCTGTACCGCAAGGTCTATTGCAGCTTTAGGCAGGTAAATTCCAGCAAGCGGAGTGGCTGCCCCTAAGATTATCTCCACCCCGCATAAAAGAAGCACAACCGGCTCATGCTTATGGAAATATTTTATAAAATAAATAATATCACTAATTATAGAATAATGTTTTGGGACAAATTTCATCCTTTTTCCCTCCTTCCATTTTTTCTATATTATAAAACAGATTTCCCTTTAATATAAAAAAAGTGCACGAATGGCAAATACCGTGCACGAATGGTAATAATTTTTTTATATTTACAATGGAAGCATTATTTCTGTTACAAAAACCCCCTCCTCATCCTGCCTGTCAAGATAGCCATTGTAACGCCCCACCACCTTATCAACCCTCATCAGCCCAAAACCGTGGCCTGCTTCCTTCTTTGTTGACTTATAAACCCTGCCTGCCCTTTTTCTTTTGCCCTCTGTAGAATTAATAATATAAATATAAAGCTGCCCCTTTAATATATCAATATAGATACGTATAAAACGCTTCTCCTTAACCTTTATTCCCTCACACGCCTCCATTGCATTATCCATAAGGTTTCCAATAACAAGGCTTAAATCAATTTCTGAAAATGGTGTTTTAAGTTCTTTTGGCACAACTGCCTTGGCATCTACTTTAATACCCCTTGAAACCGCCAATGAAATCTTGCTGTTTAAAATAGCATCAATCATAACATTTCCTGTTTTAATTACTGTATCAAGAGCCAGCAAATCCTTATCCAGCTCACTTAAAAAATTAGAAAGTTCCTCTAGCCTTCCCATTGCAAGATAAGCTTTCATAGTCTGTATATGGTCATGGTAATCATGCTTCCAGCCCCTTGTCTGCCTGTACATATTCTGCACCTCTTCACAATGCTTTGCAAGCAAATCACTCTGGTATGCAAGGGTGCGCCTGTCCATATGCCATGACAGCCATCTGCCAGCCAAAAAGGCAGACAGTATAACAGCAAGGATACATACTGGTATAATTACAATTATATATGACATAAATTTACCGCCTCCTGGTACTTGTAATAATTATTATTGTAATATTGTATTTCATTTCTATTAAAAAGTAAATATCCAGTGTAATCTGTTTAAAAATGTGGAAATTAAAAGAGGATTTAGCAGTTTTTTCATAAAAAATTTCAAAGTTTGCTTTTTATGCAATGGGGTATACTTTTGAAATAACTTTTTCTAAAACAAGTTCTGTTATTGCCGCCAATTACCTGCCAATTTTCTTAAAAATGGGGAAACCCAGATAAAGAAAACGCTTTACAATGTGTATTTTGTATCCTATAATGAAAAAAAGGAGGGATATATTTATGGCACAGACAATGGTAAATTTCTGTATTGATGAAGATGTAAAACGTAAAATGGAATCTGCCTGCAAAGAAATGGGCTTGTCATTAAGTACAGCTTTCAATATTTTTGCAGTTAAAGTTGGAAATGAAAGAAAAATTCCTTTTGAAGTGGCAGCAGACCCGTTTTATAGTGAGAGCAACATGAACCATCTTGAAAAAGTTATATCTGATATTGATGAAGGGCTGGCAAATCTGGCAGAACATGATTTGATAGAGGTGGATTAATGAGGCTGCTTTGGGAAGAAAGTGCATGGAAAGATTACTGCTGCTGGCAGACACAAGACAAGAAAACACTTAAAAGAATAAATTTATTAATAAAGGATATACAACGGAATACTTTTGAAGGGGTTGGAAAGCCAGAGCCACTAAAAAACAACCAAAGCGGATGGTGGAGCAGGCGTATAGATGAATCTAACAGGATTGTCTATAAGGAAAAAGATGGTGCAATTATTATTGCTTCATGTAAAGGACATTACAACGACAAATAAAAGTAAAAGACAGGGAATTGGTATTGGCTTTATTTTATTCATGGCAGCAACAGAACGAGAGGAAGCAGTATCCAAATCCTAAAAAAAAAACAAAAAATAAGGAAACCTAAATTTTCAAGGTTTCCTTATTTTTAACTAATGCGGAAGATGGGACTTGAACCCACACGCCGTTGCCGGCACATGAACCTGAATCATGCCTGTCTGCCAATTCCAGCACTTCCGCAGGCGGATATTTTAACAGTACTTATCTATAATATCAGATAGAATTATAGATGTCAATCAAAACTTTTAAATTCTTCAATAAGTTTTTTGGACATA
>DKYP01000020.1:14414-18331 GCA_002499945.1 Lachnoclostridium sp. UBA7097 | reverse complement strand
TGTCTGCGCAGGAGTTACAGCAGGAGACGGGCTTGCCGTTGGTGTCTGTACAGGGCTTGCAGTAGGAAACGGGCTTGCTGTTGGTGTCTGTACAGGGTTTGCAGCAGGGGACGGGCTTACTGTTGGTTTTTGTGTTACTTCTGGAGAAGGGGAAACACTTTCTGCCGGTTTTTGTGTTACTTCTGGAGAAGGAGTTATTACTGGTGTTGGAGAAGGGGTTACTATGGGTTCTGGAGTTTCTGCAGGAGGGTTAAGCTCAAAGAAACTTACAGTATATGATACAGGATTATCAAGTCCTGTAATTTCAACCTTAAATACATCACCAGCATTATATGTAATTCCATTATCTGGCCTGAATATAATACAGCCTTTTTGTCCATAGCCATCATTATTTACATAAAATGAACCATCAGCAGAAGAACTCTGGAAATTCCATGTTTTATTATCACTTTTTCTAGTTAAAGTAACATTTACAGAAGCTTCATTTACAGTATACCCCATTGAAACAGACCAAGGGAAATTTCTCCCAAAATATTCTACAGGCATATTCTGTGCAGGCCATGCAACACCATATTCAGTTGCAGGACGGTTACTTCTGTCAAAAGAATATACAGTGCTGTATGTGCCGTTTTCCCCACTGGCTGCACCAAAACCGGTTTTGCCCATACTTGGATTTATAAGCCAGCGCCTGTGGCCAACCCTGTCAATATTGCTTGAATCTCCATCTTCCATCCAGCTTGATACAATAGTGCTGTTCAGGCTGCGGCCAGGCCATGAAGCCCATGCAATATTAGAAGAACCCGCACCCTCTGTGGCAAGGTTATATAATTCATCAGACATTCCATCAGGCCTTTCAGGGAAATGCGATAATGAATCATTTGCATAATTAGCAACTGCTGCTGCCTGGCAGAGATTGTTATACTCATCTGATAACTCTACATTATCAGAAATACCAGCAATATATCTTATCTGGTTTAACATTTTTAGTGCAGACTGTAATGTATTATCAGATAATTTTCCTAAAGAATAAGGGGATTGTGTAACTGGTTCTTCGGAAAACTCCAGTTTATCATTTAAAGAAACACTGCTGTTAAGTGCATAATTGCGTATTTCTTCCTGTGTATGGTATTCTACATTAATACCAATGGCTTCTTCATAACCAGTGTCTGTTTGTGCCACGCTTTCTGCTTTTGCTTTTATGCCATTGTTGTTTACATTATAGGGTATTCCTGTTAATAATGTAACTGATAGTGACGCACTAAGCATACCAGAAATAACTTTTCTTGTTAACTTCATTTGTCTTTTCTCCTTTTTAATATTTATTTCCCATATGCAAAACAGGTATATGCAAATTTGCTATGGGATATTTAGTTTATAAAAACTTTACATCTATAATTGTACCATAAATTATAATAAACGTGAAATTTAATACAGAAAGAATTTAGAAAATAAATGTAAATAGCAGTATTACAGACAAAAAGCGGCAGTTCTTGAACTGCCGCCCATAAAATTTATTTTACCTGTTATAATAATACAGATTATGCAAATGGGTTTTCTGTCTTATAAAGCATTCCTTTTGGCTGGTTGAAGCCGATTTCATCAACAGCAACACCAATATATTTAAATACTTCATATAATGTCTTGCCAAAGTGTCCAAAGGCAACAGCACCATGATGAGGATAATTGCCTTCAATAAGTACATGGCGGTAGAAACGTCCCATTTCAGGGATAGCAAAGATTCCAATAGCGCCAAATGAGCGTGTAGCTACAGGAAGGACTTCACCCTGTGCAATATATCCACGCAGTTTTGCATCAGCTGTACTCTGTAAACGGAAGAATGTAATATCACCAGGAATTATATCACCCTCAAGTGTCCCGTTTGTAACCTCAATAGGAAGTGAACGTGCCATAATCATCTGGTATTTCATTTCGCATGAAGAAAGCTTGCTTGAAGCTGTATTCCCGCAATGGAAAGCCATAAATGTATCTTTCTGTGTATAATTAAACTTTTTGTCAATTTCCTCTTCAAATATATCAGCAGGTACAGAGTTGTTGATATCAAGAAGTGTAACAGCATCTTCACTGACAACAGTACCAATAAACTCACTTAAGCATCCATAGATATCAACTTCACATGAAACAGGTATGCCCATCTTTGTAAGGCGGCTGTTTACATAGCATGGAACGAAACCAAACTGTGTCTGGAATGCAGGCCAGCACTTGCCAGCGATAGCGACAAACTCCCTGTAGCCTTTATGTTCTTCAATCCAGTCAAGGAGGGTAAGTTCATACTGTGCGAGTTTCTCAAGGATTTCAGGTTTCTTATTGCCAGCGCCAAGTTCTTCTTCCATATCTTTGATAACAGTAGGGATACGCTCATCACCAGCATGTTTGTTAAATGCTTCAAATAAGTCAAGTTCTGAGTTCTCTTCAATCTCAACCCCGATATTGTAAAGCTGTTTGATTGGTGCATTGCATGCAAGGAAGTTAAGAGGGCGTGGGCCAAAGCTTATAATCTTAAGGTGTGTTAAGCCGTATACAGCACGTGCAATTGGAACAAATTCATGAATCATGTCAGCACATTCTTCTGCTGTACCTACAGGATATTCAGGAATATAAGCCTGTATATTGCGGAGTTTTAAGTTATAGCTTGCATTAAGCATACCACAATAAGCATCACCACGTCCCTGGATAAGCCCGCCGTCCTTAGAAGTTTCTTCTGCTGCTGCAACAAACATTTTAGGGCCTTCAAAATGCTTTGCAAGAAGTGTTTCAGAAATCTCAGGGCCGAAGTTGCCTAAATATACACAGAGTGCATTACAGCCTGCTTTCTTAATATCTTCAAGGGCCTGTACCATATGGATTTCACTTTCAACTATGCAGACAGGACATTCATAAATATCTTCAGCACCATACTTGTCCGTATATGCTTTTACAAGATTCTGTCTCCTTGTTACAGAGAGGGTTTCAGGGAAACAGTCCCTGCTTACTGCTACGATACCAATTTTCATTTTTGGCAGATTGTTCATTATTATAAACCATCCTTTCTTAAAATATAATTATATTGATATTTTGATTAATATTGCCAGTATAATACTACAAGCTTTGTATTGGCAAATATTACAATCTTTACTTCTTCATTTTATTACATTTTAATAAAATTTGCAATAAAAATAAAACCAGACATGATGCATTTTTGTAAAAAATGTAGTAAAATAATTCCAGTACAGGTTTTTCCTGTAAAATATAATGTTTTATGGGATTATTTTTATAATGCTGGAGGCGTATATGTAATGAAGCAGATAATTGTGGGAATAGCAGATATGAAAGTTGGAAGTGGAACTGATGAAATAGTTACATATGCCCTTGGTTCATGTATAGGGGTGTGTATGTATGATGAAATAGCACAAATAGGGGGTATGTTACATGCAATGCTTCCTAAACAAGGTCCAAATGCAAACCTGGCAGACACTGATAAATATGTTGATTCTGGAATAGTGCATCTTTACCGTATATTATGCAGGCGTGGTGCAGGGATAGGCAGGATTAAGGCGAAGATTATTGGTGGTGCAAATATGTTCAGGTTTGATAAGTCTGGCAGGGCAATAGATATAGGGACATTAAATGTAAAGGAAGCGAAACAATCTCTTGTACGTTTTGGTATACCTATAACAGCAGAAATGACCGGAGGGGATACTGGGCGTACAGTTTATTTTACAGCAGGTACCGGGGAGGTAAAAATAAGGACAACAGAAAACCAGAAGTTTGTTATATAAAACCAGAAAAGGCAACGTTACAGTTTTTGGTACTTTGGCGGGACTTTCTTTAGTATAGCAATATTACAGGGAATTATGTCTTTAACAGATTATTGTGTACAAAATTGTATGATGTTAAAATTTTAATGATATAAAAATAAA
>DKYP01000020.1:13871-14122 GCA_002499945.1 Lachnoclostridium sp. UBA7097 | reverse complement strand
AAATTTTAATGATATAAAAATAAAATGGCAGGATTATGGACTGGTACAAGAGAGAAGTGGGTTATATGGTGGATTTTATTCTTGATAATGTTGTAGAAATAATTGAAATAATAATAGTATTTTTTGCGTTTTTTGGAATGAAAGCAACATTTTTAAAAATGAATTTAATTTTTGGATATTCATTTATGGTTTTATTCTCATTTATATGGCATATGAGAAACAAAAGCCCGGTTTTTATATTATTTTATGTT
>DKYP01000020.1:0-13594 GCA_002499945.1 Lachnoclostridium sp. UBA7097 | reverse complement strand
GGTTTTTATATTATTTTATGTATTTTTTAAAACAATAGAAATATATTTATTGTACAGCGAGTTTAATTTTAAAGAAATAGTACCAAAGGTTCTTTGGTCAATAATGTTTATTAATATTATTGATGCAATGGTGTATAGCAGTATTACAAGTATTTTTGGATATTTTGGAATTGAGAATGGTTTATTAATCAAAATATCCACTTATATAATTGTATTGCTGCTTTTATTAATAGCTAATTTCTTAATCAGGGAAAAAATCAGGATTTTACATAAAATTTCTTTAGTGTATTACATAGTTTACCTTTTAATAGGTGTTGGGGATTATTTATTACTGACATATGTATTTGTTTTGCTTGGCAACATTGACAGGGATGCAATAGTTATTTCAATAATAGTTTCTGCCAGTATTTTAATACAATATAACCTTATTGTGTTAATAACGATGGCAAATGAAGGGTTAAAATACCAGCAGCACCTGAACCGTAAATACCTGACTCTCCAGCAGGAAAATTATGAGTATCTTGAATACAGGGAAGAGGAAACGAAGAAGTTCCGGCATGATTATAAGAACCATTTAAATTCGTTGTTAATATTATGTAAAGATAATAAATATGGGGATGTTGAAAAATATATAGAGGATATTTCAGAAAGACTTGATATAAACAACAGGTATATATCTGTATCAAACAGTTTTGTAGATGCAATTCTTAATTATTATTACCAGAAATTAGGTAAAGCTGGTATCATCTTTAATATTTCAGGAAAATTACCAAAAAACTGTTATATAGCCATGTTTGATTTATGTACAATTATTTCCAATCTTCTTGATAATGCATCAGAAGCAGTAGAATTACTGGAAGAAGATAAAAGATGGGTGACAATGACATTCCGTTATGATGATTTAATGGTTTATTGTAATGTGGTTAATCCTTATACAGGGGAATTAAATGTTTATAAAAATAAGATTTTGTCAAAAAAGAATACAAAAAACCACGGTTACGGGCTTATTAATGTTAAACGGAGTGTTGATATTTATAATGGAAGCATTGATATAAAAACCGGGGATGGTATATTTGGGGTTTTAATTGCATTAGTAAATAAAGATGGAGCTAATAAACTAAAAATATAGACCAAACTATTTCATATATGTATTTAAAAGTTACATTTGTGCAGATGCTATTGAAAATCCAATGCATGAAATCTATTATAAAGGTATCATTTAGCGGGGAGGAGGTAAGAGTGGTGCCTTATACATTATATATATTTGAATATATAGCATATTTGTTATGGGGGAAAAAGTAATACAGGAAATGGATGTTAGCTGTATTAGGATTCTTATGTATGTTTTTTAGGTTTTATGTTTTATTTCTTTGATTGGTATAATAATTATAAATAAGTAAATGGTAGATATACGGAAGGGAAAGTTTACAGGATTTTGTAAGCTTTCTTTTCGTTTTATAGGATATCTGGTAAAATAAGTTCATCTTAATGTGTATTTATTTCATTTTTTCTATATTTTATCCATGAATTTAAAGTATATTTAGGCTTAAAATGAAAATTAGTTATTATGCAGAAATAATGCTGGCTGGAAGGAGGGCAGCTTATGAAAATTGCAGTGGTTGATGATGAAAAACTGTGGCTCAGGAAGATAGAAAAATTTTTATATGGTTATTATGGCGGCATGAATGTAAAAGTTTTATGTTATTTATCAGGTAAAAGTTTCCTTGGTGCAAATGAAGAATTTGATATTGTTTTAATGGATATTGAAATGCCTGTTATGGATGGGTTTGAAGCTATAGAAAGATATAAAACCAGGTATCCGGAAACAATTGTTATAATCCTTACAACACATGATGAACTTGCCAGGAAGGGTTTTATATTTGAGGCATTCAGATATATAGACAAGCCTTCCATGGCAGATGAACTTCCAGAGGCATTAAAAAGCGCAGGGAGAAAAATTAATAGTGGCAAAACAATAGTCCTCAAAGTTATACACACAAGGGATATTATTGTCAAGGTAAAAAATATTGTATATATTGAAACCCTGAAAAGAAATGTAATCGTGCATATAGGGCATGATTCTTTTGTGTGTGGTTCCACAATTTCAGATATGGAACATGAATTGTCAGATGAAGGATTTTACCGTGTCCACAGGTCATATTTAATAAATTTAAGATGTGTGGACAGTTTCTGTAAAACTGATATTAAAATGAACAATGGTGATATGGCAATGTTAAGTACAAGGAAGTTTGCTGAATTTAAAAAGCATCTTATGGAATACCGTTATTACCTTGCAAATGGTTAAAATAATGTTTGTGGAATTTTTACAATTTCCGGGGAATAATTTATATAAACGCCGCTGGTTGCCTTACATTTATATATATGGTATAATACAAAACAGAACATATTGTTCTGATACCTTAAAACTTATTAAACATGTATGCGCTTTTGCATAGAAAGGAAGGAAAAATGAAATACAGGATTATTGGAAATACTATGCCGGCAGTGGAAGTTGTTTTTGATGCAGCAGGGGAATCAATGTATACACAGTCAGGCGGAATGGCATGGATGTCTGAGGGGATTGAAATGAATACAAATACTAATGGCGGACTGCTTAAAGGTGTAGGCAGGATGTTTGCCGGTGAATCATTATTTATGGCAAACTATACAGCTACAAGGCCTGGCGCATCTATAGCTTTTGCATCAACTGTAGCCGGAGAGATTCTGCCTGTCAATGTAGGTGAAGCCGGCGGGCTTATATGCCAGAAAGGGGCATTTTTATGTGCAGAACCAGCAGTTAATTTATCAGTTGCATTTACTAAAAAGTTTTCTGCCGGATTCTTTGGCGGTGAAGGTTTTATCCTCCAGGATATCACAGGTAATGGCATGGTATTCTTAGAAATAGACGGGGACAAGGTTATAAAGGACCTTGCACCAGGTGAAGTTATAAAAGTTGATACAGGTAATGTAGTAGGTTTTGATAAGAATGTTACATATGAAATAGAAACAGTAAAAGGGCTTAAAAATATTTTCCTTGGCGGTGAAGGTCTTTTCCTTACAAAGCTTACAGGTCCTGGAAGGGTTATATTACAGACACAGAACTTCAATGAGTTTGCAGGAAGGATTGCAAGGATGATTCCTTCAAAGTAATTATCTGGTTTTAATCCAATAATATATAAGATACATAAAAATATGCCATAGTATATAACCGGTACCATTACCAGAATGCTATGGCGTTTTTAGATATAAAATATAATGGAGGATGGTTATGGACAAGCTGGTAATAGACAGAAAGAAAGTATTAAATAATTTTGCAGAATATACAAGTGCTTATAATATTAGTGACAGTAAAATTAAGCTAAAAGTGGAACATACGTACCGTGTGGCCGGATTATGTGACAGGATAGCAAGAAGCCTTAAGTTATCTGCCTATGATACAGATTTGGCATGGTTAATTGGAATATTGCATGATGTCGGGCGTTTTGAACAGATACGCCGGTTTGGCACGTTTTCAGATGCAGATTCCATTGACCATGCACATTATGCAGTTAATATATTATTTTACGATGGCAAACTTAAGGATTATCTTATAAGTGATAATCCGGATATAAGCCATTATATGGAAAAGGGTGGAATGGAAAGCCTTGATATTATAAAAAAAGCAGTCTGGAACCATAGTGCATACAGGATTGAAGATGGGCTTGATGAAAGGACAACTTTGTTCTGTAGTATAATACGTGATGCAGATAAGCTTGATATTTTTAAAGTTGTAAATGATACACCTTTAAAGGATATATATAATGTAAATACAGAAGATATTCCAAAGAAAGAGGTTTCTAGTGAAGTTATGCAGGCATTAAGGGAAAAGCACGCTGTTTTAAGAAGCCTTAAAAAGACACCTGCTGATTATATAGCGGCGTATATAGCACTTGCATTTGAACTGGTATTTCCTGAAAGTTTTATTATTGCAAAAGAGCAGGGGTATCTGGATAACCTTATGGATTTTAAGACGGATAACCAGAATACAAAGTTACAGTTTAAGGAAATAAGAAAAATGGTTGAAGAACATTTCGGGATTTAAGGATTATTTAATAATTCCCCTGCTATAATTAAGCCACAAAATAAGAAAGGGGCTTAAGAAATGTACTCGCACATACTTAAAAAAGATTTAAAACGCAAAAAAACAATGAATTTTGTTTTGCTGGTATTTATCCTGCTTGCAGCTATGTTTATTGCAAGCGGGGGAAGCAATA
The DNA here is from genome assembly GCA_002499945.1 of Lachnoclostridium sp. UBA7097. Classification (GTDB taxonomy): domain Bacteria; phylum Bacillota; class Clostridia; order Lachnospirales; family Lachnospiraceae; genus Butyribacter. The sequence goes on along the minus strand of DKYP01000020.1, from coordinate 9,341 downwards.
TGGTTACAATTTTTACGGCATTGGATAATTATTTTGAAATGGCAGAGGTGCCCGGTTACTGGTTTTTATTTAATGATATAACAGATAAAGAGAAATATGAAGATTTTGCCAGTGAAAATAATTATGGCTGCAAATCCAGTGAAATGATTTCTGCAAATGCAGATAATTTTAAAATTGATGGCAGAAAGTTTGATTATTCTAATATTATATGTATTGAAACAACTAAAGAACCTCTTAGGATTTTTGACAGCGGGGATAATGAAATTACAAATGTTTCTGATGGTGAAATATATTTTACAGAAAATGTATTTTATTCGGAAAAGAATAATTTTAAAATTGGAAGTAAAATACAGGTAACAATAAATGGCGTGGTAAAAGATTTTATTCTTAAAGATTATACAAAAGATGCAATATGTTCTTCAAGCATGATGGGGATAACCCGGATTCTTGTTAGTGAAAATGATTATAATTATTTAAAAAAGGGAAAACCAGGCGTGTTATGGAGCTGTAATGTTTATACAGATGATAAAGATTATAATGCAAAAGTATCAAAAATTGATGTAAGTTCTATGGCAAGGGCAGATTATAATACAATAAAGTTAATGTATATTACAGATATAGTTATTGCTGCAACAATTTTAGTGACAAGCATATGTATTATCCTTATATCAATGGTGATATTACGTTTTACAATTAATTTTACTATGAATGAAGAATACCGGGAAATAGGTGTTATGAAAGCTATTGGCATTAAAAATGGCAGCATAAGGTTTCTATATATTGTAAAGTATCTGGCAATTTCAGTTACAGGGGCATTGGCTGGTTTTATAGCCAGTATTCCATTTGGAAAACTTTTATTAAAAAGTATTTCAAAAAATATTATAATGCCAGTAACTGGCAGTTATATTATAAATTTGCTGCTGGCAATGGTTACAGTATTTATTGTAGTGTTATTCTGTTATTTCTGTACAAGGAATATAAATAAAATTTCACCTGTTATAGCTATAAGAAATGGTGAAACAGGCGAACGTTATGTTAAAAAAGGGTTTATACATCTTAGCAAATCAAGGCTTGCACCAGTACCTTTTATGGCGGCTAATGATATCTTAAGCAGCCCTAAAAGATATATGTCAATGGTACTGGTTTTTACATTAGGCATACTTTTAGTAATTGTCCCTGTAAATACTGTAAATACACTTAGTTCTGATAAATTTATAGAATTGCTTAACATGGCATCATGTGACCATGTTATTTCCCAGAAAATGCTGGTTACAGAAAACAGTTCCGGACTGGAAAATGTGAGGGAAAAAATCAGCAGTTTAAAGAAAGAGCTTGAAAAAAATAATATTGATGCAATAGTATTCCAGGAAACCTGTTTTGTATCAAATATATTTTTTAATGGAAATAAAGCAGAAGTAATGGCAGAGCAGGGGGCTGGTGATATAAATGACAGTATGTATCTTTATATAGATGGGACACCACCGGAAAATTGCGGGGAAATTGCAATTTCCAGTGTGGTTGCAGAAAAAACCGGTGCAGGGATTGGTGATGATGCAGAAGTACAGATGGGTGGTGAAACAAAGAAATATACTGTAACAGCAATTTTCCAGTCCATGCAGAATGCAGGCGCAACTATACGCCTTTACCATGGTGAAGATATTGCCAGCAAAAATTTAAGTGGTGTACTTGGCATACAGGTGCGTTATAAAGATAATCCTGGCAGTAGTGAGTTGTCTGGCAGGAAAAAACTTCTGGAATCACTTTATCCAGATGACAAAGTTTATTCTGCTAGTGGTTATGTAACTTCCATGATTGGTGATATTAGCGGCCAGATAAACAGTGTTAAAAATCTTGTATTTGGTGTTGTAATCTGTATAAATATGCTTGTTACAATCCTTATGGTTAAAAGTTTTATTACAAAGGAGAAAGGTGAAATTGCAATTCTTAAAGCTATAGGTTTTAAAGATATTTCACTGTCTGTATGGCAGACATTAAGGATTGTAATTATATTACTGGTTTCAGCTGCTTTGGGAATATTACTTTCAAGCCCGGTTTCACAGCTTCTTATAACACCAATTTTCCGGATGATGGGTGCATACAGCATAAAATTTGATGTTAATGCTTTTGAAGTATATCTGTTTTACCCGTTTTTTGTATTAATAACAGCATCATCTGCTGCATTCCTGTCATCACAGGGGCTTAGAAAAATACAGGCTTCACAGGCATCAAATATAGATTAGGGGGTTCTTATAGATATGGTATTAGAAGTTAAAGATTTATGTAAAACTTATATTATAAACAAACGCCAGAATAATGTGCTTAAAAATGTTAATTTTACTGTAAAAGCAGGGGAAATGGTGGCAATTATGGGTGCATCCGGCTCAGGGAAGTCTACACTTTTATATTCAGTTTCTGGAATGGATAATATTACTGCTGGTGAAGTGAAATTCTTAGGGAAAGATATTTCTGGCATGGATGAAAATGAACTTGCAAAGCTGCGCCTTGATAAAATGGGATTTATATTCCAGCAGATGTATATGTTAAAAAATCTTTCCATACTTGATAATATTATACTTCCAGCGTGCCAGTCTGGCAAAATAAAGGAAAAACATAATAAAACGGCAGAGCGTGGCATGGCTTTAATGCACAAGCTTGGAATTAGTGAAATTGCAGATAATGATATTAATGAAGTTTCGGGAGGGCAGTTACAGAGGGCATGTATATGCCGTGGCATGATTAACCAGCCTGATATAATTTTTGCAGATGAGCCGACAGGCGCCCTTGACAGGACGGCTTCTGGTGAGGTTATGGAAGAACTGGAACGCATTAACAGGGAGGGAACAACAGTGCTGCTTGTTACACATGATGTAAGGGTTGCTGCAAGATGTACAAGGCTTCTTTATATAGCTGACGGGAATATTGAGGGGGAGTATAATCCAGGAAGATATACTGGAAGCACTAAACTACGTGAAAGGGAAAGGCAGGTTAGTAACTGGCTTATGGAAATGGGCTGGTAAAGACGGCATGGGAAATTATTGTTATGGCAGATATTTTAATTGTCGAAGATAATAAAGAACTGGCAGGGCTTCTTGCAGATTTTCTATATGCTAATAATTATTCTGTCTGTATTGCAGAAGATGGAAATAAAGCTTTGGAATTATATAAGGAAAAAGGGGCAAAGCTTGTACTGCTTGATATTATGCTTCCTGGAATTGACGGGTTTGCAGTATGCAGGAAAATACGTGAAGAAGGTAATACACCAGTTATTATAATTAGTGCTAAGAGTGATAAACAATCAGAGCTTGACGGGTTAAACCTGGGTGCAGATGATTATATTGGGAAGCCATATGATATTGATATCCTGCTTGCTAAAATAAGTGGTATTTTCAAACGCAGGTATGCAGCTGATGGAATTACATGTGATAATATAAGACTTAATAAAACAAGCCGTACTGTGGAAAAAGATGGTATGCCGCTTGTCCTGTCTGTAAAAGAATTTGATTTACTTTGCCTGCTTATGGAAAACAGGGGAAGGGTACTTGGCAAGGAGTTTATTTTTAACAAAATATGGGGAAGTGACAGTTTTTCAGAGCCACAGACACTTACTGTACATATAAAATGGCTGCGCCAGAAGATAGAGGACAACCCTGGCAAACCAGAGAAGATAGTTACAATATGGGGCATGGGTTATAAATTTGTATGAAATTATTTGATAAAATATATATAATTACAGTTATATTAATTATTGCAATGTTTGCTGGTTTTAATATTGCAATGGCAAATTACAATACATTACAAAATGGCAGGCAGTACCGTGTGGAGATAAAAAGGGCAGCACTGGAAATAGAAGAAAAAGGTTATGGCAGTATAGATATTTCAAAGTACAAATATATAACAAATATCCAGGAATATAATAACAGCAATGGTTTTTATAATGTAAACAGTGATTATTATATTTGTGAAATAAACGGTTCATTATACCGTTTTGACTATATTACAGGGGGCAGCAGCAATACAGGTATTATTATAATGGCAGATATAATAATTGTTATAATGGCATCTGTAGTTATAGCTGTATTTGCTTTTGTACGCCAGAAAATACTTTTTCCATTTGAAGCACTTTCAGGGCTGCCATATGAACTTTCAAAAGGAAATCTTGTGGTTCCGTTAAAGGAGAGTAAAAACCGCTATTTTGGAAGATTTTTATGGGGGCTTGACCTGCTGCGTGAAAATATCGAAGAACAGAAACAGCGGGAATTAAAATTGCAAAAAGATAAAAATACATTGCTGCTTTCAATTTCACATGATATAAAAACACCTTTATCAGCCATAAAATTATATTCCAAAGCATTTTTAACAAATCTTTATAAAGACAGTGCAAAACAGCATGAAATTGCAGAGAAGATAAATAAGAAAACAGATGAAATTGAAAAATTTGTTTCACAGATTGCTAAAGCTTCAAGTGAAGAATATTTAAGCCTTGATGTAGATGCAGGCGAAATTTTCCTTTCATCAGTAATTAATAAAATTGCAGGGTATTATAATGAAAAATTAGCCCTTGTTAATATAAAATTTGATATAGAAAAATATACAGACTGCCTTATATATGGGGATAAGAACAGGGCTGTTGAAGTGGTGCAGAATATAATAGAAAATGCTATAAAATATGGTGATGGGAATGTTATAAGCATAAATTTTGCAGAAGAAGACGGATGTATACTTGTAGTAATAAGAAACAGCGGGAATGAGCTTCCAGAAACAGAACTTCCACATATATTTGACAGCTTCTGGCGTGGTTCTAATGCAGAAAGTAATAAGGGAAGCGGGCTGGGACTGTATATATGCAGGCAGCTTATGCATAAAATGAATGGAGAAATATTTGCAGAGATAAATGGAAAAGATATGGTAGTAACAGTGGTTTTCCAGAAAATATAAGTGGCAAAGCAGGAAAATGGTTAAATGGCAGCAAAGTATACAGCCATTTAACCATTATATCATTTATACCATTATATTTTAATATCCTACAGGTGGAGTACCCTTTCTTTTATTTCCTGTGTGCGTCCCTGGTTCCAGAACTGTGTGCCGATATAGCCACATGTACGGCGTGCAACATTCATTTTATTCTGGTCAGAATTGCCGCAGTTTGGACATTCCCATACCAGTTTGCCATGTACATCAGTAACTATCTGGATTTGTCCGGTATATCCGCACTCCTGGCAGTAATCACTTTTAGTATTAAGTTCAGCATACATAATATTATTATAAATATATTTCATAAGTTCAAGTACAGCATCAATGTTATTCTCCATATTTGGCACTTCAACATAGCTTATTGCACCACCTGGTGAAAGACGCTGGAACTGTGCTTCAAACTTCAGTTTTTCAAAGGCGTTGATTTCTTCTGTTACATGTACATGGTAACTGTTGGTTATATAATTTTTATCAGTAACCCCTCTTATAATTCCAAAACGTTTTTGCAGGCATTTTGAAAACTTATATGTAGTTGATTCGAGAGGTGTCCCGTATAAACTGAAATCAATATTTTCTTCCTTGCGCCATTTTGCACAGAAATCATTAAGCTTTTGCATTACTTCAAGTGCAAATGGTGTTGCATCAGGGTGTGTATGCGGCTTGCCTGTCATATAGCGTGTACATTCACAAAGCCCTGCATATCCAAGTGACAATGTTGAATACCCGTTATAGAGCAGTTTGTCAATCTTCTCTCCCTTTTTAAGACGGGCAAGTGCACCATACTGCCATAAAATAGGCGCTACATCAGATGGTGTCCCTTTAAGCCTGTTATGGCGGCACATAAGCGCACGTTTGCAAAGTTCCATGCGTTCATTAAATATTTCCCAGAATTTATCCATATCACCTTCAGATGAACATGCAATATCAACAAGATTAACAGTTACAACCCCCTGGTTAAACCTTCCATAAAATTTAGGTTTATTATTTTCATCATGGTAAACTGTAAGGAAAGAACGGCAGCCCATGCATGTATAACAGTTCCCGTCTTTAAGCTTTTTCATAATTTTTTCAGAAATATAATCAGGAACCATGCGTTTTGCAGTACATTTTGCGGCAAGTTTTGTTAAATACCAGTATTTAGAGCCTTCACGTATATTATCTTCTTCAAGTACATATATAAGTTTTGGAAATGCAGGTGTAATATAAACTCCTTTTTCATTTTTAACACCAAGTATGCGCTGGCGCAGTATTTCCTCTGTAATCATGGCAAGGTCTTTACGCAGCCTTCCTTCCGGCACCTCATCAAGATACATAAATATAGTTACAAAAGGGGCTTGTCCGTTAGTAGTCATAAGTGTTATAACCTGGTACTGTATCATCTGTACACCACGCTTTATCTCATCTTTAACACGGAGTTCAGCAACCTGGTTTATCTGTTCTGTGGTACATTCAATTCCAGATTCTTTAAATTCCTCTGCAACCTGCCTGCGGAATTTAAGGCGGCTTACATTAACAAAAGGTGCAAGGTGTGCAAGTGAAATACTCTGCCCGCCATACTGGGAACTGGCAATCTGCGCAATGCTCTGTGTTGCTATATTACATGCCGTTGAAAAGCTTTTTGGCGGGTCTATCATTGTTTCGCTTATAACAGTACCATTCTGCAGCATATCTTCAAGATTAACAAGGCAGCAGTTGTGCATATGCTGTGCAAAATAATCAGAGTCATGGAAATGTATAATCCCCTGTTCATGTGCACGTACAATATCTTCAGGAAGTAAAAATCTTTTAGTAATATCCTTGCTTACCTCACCTGCCATATAATCACGCTGCACACTGTTGACAGCAGGGTTTTTATTGGAATTTTCCTGAAGGACTTCCTCATTCTGGCATTCAAGAAGGCTCATAATCTGCTTATCAGTGGAATTTGATTTTCGTACAAGTGCCCTTGTATAGCGGTAAGTAATATATTTACGGGCAACCGCAAATGCACGTTTATTCATAATCTGGTTCTCAACAAGGTCCTGTATTTCCTCAACATTAAGGGCCCTGTTCATATCAGCACATATCTGCGCTACATTTCCGGCAATTTCATTTATCTGTTCTTCAGACATGCGGTTAATAGTTGCAACCTCTTTATTAGCCTTATTAATAGCCGCAATAATTTTATCTATATTAAAAGTTTCTTCTGTACCACTGCGCTTTATAATCTTCATAACAACCAGTCCTTTCATATGGAATAATATGTAAAAACTGTACCCTGCAGGTATTATCGGGTACGGTATATATACTACCATATATTGTGTATGTTTGCAATATATAACATTATATTGTACGTATTTGCCCCTAAACTGGTTATAGGACAAATATAATCGAAAAGAAGGTGGATGTGACTTTCAGGTTGTTAGATGCCCTCTAGTCTTGAAGGAGGGAGATGCCTATGGATACATTAGAAGTGCTTACTTTATTAGAAGTGCTTACTTTATTATTAGCAATTTTTGCGGCTCTGTCATACATAGACAATCATAACAACAAAAAGAAACAGCATCCCAGACTCCAGCAAAGTTTAGATGCTATTTCTTTATTCAAATTTTACTGAGGGTGGACCGGGGTCATATCCGGTTACCTTTCTGCTTAGATTATACACCAGGGCGGCTTGGAAATCAACCACCCTTTTTATTTTTATATGGCGGATATAAGTTATTTATTATCTTTATTTTTACCTGTCTTAATATTAAGGTTAGTGAGCAGTTCCCTTACATCAACAAGCTTTTTATTTTTAGAAACAAATTTCATGGTTGGAAAGGCATCAAGGATACGCCTGTTCCCGGTAAATGGACGTTTTTTAAGGAAAGTTGAATTCCTGTCAAAGTAATTTTTAAAACGTTCTTCAATCTGCATAAGTTTGGCATCAGTGCCAATGGCATCTTTTAGTGTATTTATCTTCTGGTATATTGCATCTTTCTTAATGTTAAAATTAATATTTTTAGATGATATTGTTTCACGCAATGTTTTGAAACGTATATCCTGTAACTGGTTTTCAATTTCATTACGGAAGTTGTAAAGTGTTTCGAGCTGTTTGCTGAAGTTTATTGTAGTAAATACTGTATATATTAAATCGGCTGATGATAATACAATAACAGCTGCAAGCAGGTATGTGCCTTCTTTTTTGGGGATTAAATTAATTATTTTTATAACGAAAGGCTCTAAAAAATCAAATAAAAAGACTGATAAAAACCCCCAGAACATCGAAGGTATAAGAGCCACCCTGCCCTGGAAGTTATATGGTTCATTGGAGTAATCCCACCATTTGGCATTTGTAAGTTTTTCAAGAACCAGCGCAACAATATATTCCGCCACAGTTGCAATAACCATGCCAAATATAAAAAGCAGGGAAGGGTAGGGTTCAAATGGCCGGAGTGTTATATAAACCAGTGTTGCCCCTGTCCCATATAAAGGCAGTAAAGGACCGGTTAAAAATCCTCTGTTAATAAGTTTATGGTCTCTTATAGAAACAAAAGTACATTCATAAATCCAGCCAAAGAAGCTGAAAATATAAAAATTCATTAATATAAAATATGGTGTTAGTCCCAAAATCATAGATATCCTCGTTTTTTATATATTTGTAATTCTGCCTGTATAATATAATACACTTTATACCAATAATTATCAAGCTCATTAATACAAAAAGTATTGTGTAAACTTCCATTTTGTGGTATGTTAATATAGGTGCGGATATATTAGCAATATTGGAGGTACAAAATGGAGAAGCCTGGTATAGATAAAATAATTGTTTTTTTAACAATAGCGTTGTTACCAGTGTTTGCGCTGACAATCATACCAAAGATTTTATTAGGAATATTCCAGAGTAATATTGATTCTTTATTGAGTGACGGGTTTTACAGGGCAAGTATTATAACAGCAATAGTAATATTTGTAATTATCCTTGTACTGTCTGCATATATAGCCATACAGCCATATATAGGCTGGGGGGTTGCTTATGTGTGCGGCATACTTTATGGTGTTTTGTTGTTTATAAAACCAGGTGAAGAATTTAACAGCCTGAACTTTTATATAATAGTTATTAGTTATGCAATAGATTTCGTAGTATTAATGGCTCTTTCCCTAATTAAGAAAAAATAGGAATTTCCGTTGACTTTTTACCATAAAAAATTTATACTTAGATAAAAATGGCAATTATTACAGTTATTTGTTATTTATTGTTGTAATGGCCATTGTTTCAATAAATCCTGCTATATAGGTTTTATATGGCAGAACATTATATCACAGGACTTTTTGTTAAATTAAGTGATTTTATACTTAAACATATATAAAAGTGGACAAATGTATTATTAAAATTCTTTTATATGTGG
>DKYP01000077.1:21634-41950 GCA_002499945.1 Lachnoclostridium sp. UBA7097 | reverse complement strand
ATAAATAAAATAAATATTAAAAAATTTATAAAAAGAAACCATGAGCAGATAATATATATAATGGCAATCGTTGCATTTATTCTTTTTATTGTATCTGCTATATATACAATGATACATTTATATATGCATATTGATAACAGCAATACAGTAACCACTATGTCTGAATCTGTTGTTACATTTTCCCTTGGGCCACTGCGTGAGAAAATTATAACTGTAACCCCTGCACCTGCACCAGAAAAGGACAGCAGGGAAACAGAAAAAAATGTTGTAAATCCTGCAAATGATGAAGAAAATATATTTACATACCTGCAAGGGCCAAGGTCATGGGAACAGCGCCTTGACTGGTCAGGGGCATGGGGGAAGTCATTTTATGACGGGGGTTCATTTGGCGGTTTTGGATGCGGGCTGTGCTGCCTTGCCAATGTTTATTCAACTGCCAGCCAGTACCAGTGTACACCTGTTGATATGTACAGGTTTGCAAGAAAAAAGACCGGGTATGGCGGGGGCGGTGCTATTGCGTGGGATTATATGGATACTGCACTGGGCAAACTTGGCTTTAACACGGAACTAAGGCGCAAACCTGAAAGTTACAGGTCTTTTAAGAAACAGATTGCCGGAGCAGAATGCAGTATAGTCCTTATAAGCAGTAATAATTCCAAATGCTACTGGAAGGATACACCTGGGCATTATGTAACAATATTTTTATATGATGAAGAATCTGATACTGTATTTCTTGCAGACTCTGGAAACCCGGACCATAACAGGCAGCGTATAGAACTGGGCAAAATCTATAAATCACTAAAGACAGAAAGCGAATGGCAGTATATAAATATTGGAAGCTATAACCGTGCCAGTGATATATGGAGGCACAGGAAATTAAACGGAAGATGGGTAAAACCCGGATATATACAATAAATAAATTACTGGTGGCAGGCAAGCCCGCCGCCAGTGCATTTTTGTACATTGGAATTATTGGACACTTTTAATTCTGCATCATAATCTGTTCTGTATCTATAAGTGAATACCTTACAAGCTCTTCACTGTCCAGATTCTCATGGTACATATTTATAGCATTTATCTGGTGGTTATAATATGTTGTATAATAGTAAATCCCTTTATCTGCATTACAGCACGAGGTATAAATAGTATATTCATATTCCCCGCACTCAGTTTCACAGCATCCACGCTGCTGGCTTACAGCACCAAGTATATGGAAGAACTGGCCTACACTTTCCGCTTCTGTCCCATTAGAAATTGAATTCATCTTTGTAAATGCTGCCCTGACAAAACGTGAAGGTGAGGACAAATCACCCGGAAGCCCTATTGCACCCATTCCCCTGCAATAAGGATGCAGGTTTAACTTTGATGAAAAATTATTTACCGGGGGTTTTACTGACAAAGACATAAAATTATTTAAATATACCATCTGCTCAGTAAATGGCGGATTATTGGTAAGTATCCCTACAGGATTATCATACAGTTTAATCCCGTCCTCACATGGTTCTGCTGTAACTGCGCTGTTTTTATCTGCAACCAGCCAGTGGAGTGGCGCAACAGGGAGGTTATCCTTAAACTGCATTTTAGTAATATTAGTTTTAGAAATCAATTCCCTTGCTTCACTAATAGTAGAACACTGCCCCAACACCCACGGGATAAACTCAAACTGTGCTATATTATACATGCCGCCTGTTTCTTCCCTGTAAACTGCATTATCCGGGAAATTCAGCCCTGCAATGCAAAGCCCTTTTTCATTAACACCTTCGTAATATAGCGGATAATTATCCAGTACATATGCGGTCCCGATTATTGCATAATGTGATTTCATAGTCCCTGCGTTTCGGAAATTAAATGTATAATTACGTGGTGTAACTGTAACTTCATCAACATACGAAAATTCATAATCCAATGTGCGCCCAAAATAAAAATCATCAGTTACATAAGTTGCTGCTGTACACATAAGTTTACCTCCTTAAATACAAAATACATTTTTTACTGTTTATAAAAGAATATCACAATCCCTTATTACATGCAAGAAATTACACACAGAAAATATAAGCATAAAGCAATTAAAATTTTACTTACCAGTAATAATATGTTAAAATATATTAGTAATATAACTACACATTAACCATATTATACTCCGTTCATAAAAATATTGAATAAAAAACTATATTACATGGATATTTCCTGTTAAGGACAATTATAACAAAAGGGAGGAATAACAATGAATTTAGAAATCTTAAAAAATGAAGAAAAAAGGATGAACCTGGTTATGTTCCTGTTTACGGCAATTATCCCGGTAGCAGCATTTGGATATGTAATGCTGTTTAATGGCGGCGCATTAAAGGATATTGTTGTACTATCTATGACAATATGCAGCCTTTTAGTAAGGGCGCTTGAAAAAGTCCTTGGCAGGTACGCAAAATACTGTTATGTATCCATACTTCCGGTTTTCGGTGCACTCACAATTGTTGCCGGAACCCCTGCCACATACGGTGCAATGGCAGAAGCATACTTCCTTGTACTGATTTTCTGCATCCCATACTATGACCTGTCAGTTATAAAAGTATGCACAGCCGCCACTGTTATCCCGAATATAATTGCAATGTTTATATTCCAGAAACAATATCTTGCAATGTATCCCATGTCTATCTGGTTCTTTGTATGGATAGTATACGCACTTGCTGTTGCTATATCATTTTTTATAGTTACAAGGGCACTCTCACTGTTTGAACAGGTCGAAACAAACGAACATGATACAGAGAACCTGCTTGATAATGTACATAATGCCATTGATGACCTTCACCAGTCCTTTGGGAAAATTTATGAATCATTACATAACTTTGAAGAAAGTTCAGTTGATATTGCTTCTTCTACCGCAGAAATATCCAACAGCGCAGATTTGCAGATTGAACAGGTGGAAGGAAGCCTTGAGATATTCAATGATTTAAATGATAAAATTGAACTTTCAGAAACACGTGTTGCACAGACAGTAGAAAATATGAGGAAGCTTAAAGAAGAAAATGACAGGGGCATAGTTTCTATTGAAGAGCTTTCTGTGAAATTTACTGAAAATATAGAAGCCGCTAAAATGGCATCTGAAGGCGTTACTTCACTTGCACAGAAATCAACATCTATTGGTGATATTATTGAAAGTATAAGCCAGATTGCACAACAGACAAACCTGCTTGCATTAAATGCTGCTATTGAAGCCGCAAGGGCAGGTGAAGCCGGTAAGGGTTTTGCCGTAGTAGCTGATGAAATAAATTCCCTTTCAAGCGAATCTGCCGCAGCAACACAAAAAATTGATACCATACTTAAAGATATTATAAATACAGTACAGGATACCAATAAAGTTATTGATAACAACAATATTATTGTAAAGGATTCTAAGGAGAAACTAGACGATACTGTTAAAATTTTCGAGAGAATCCTTACTTCTTCAGAAGAAGTTATTAATGTTACTAATTTATTAAAGAATGAGCTTGCCAATATTATAGAGCTTAAAGACCGCCTGCTACAGGCAATGAAACAGGTAGAGGGCGTTTCACAGAAATCAGTTGAAAATACTTCTGAAATAAGCGCTGCAACAGAGGAACAGACAACAGGGATAGAAAGTATACTTAATGTTATGGAAAATGTTAAAAATGGCATTGACCAGCTTTCAGATATACTAAATGCAAGCTCAAAAAGTAATAATTAATTATAAAATCTAAATACAGCATATAAAAAACAGGAAAACATTTTTATATTTTATGGGTTTTCCTGTTTTTTTGCAAAAAGGTATTGACAAAACTGTTCTATTGTATTATTGTACTATATAGTTAATACAATAATACAAAAAAGGAGGTATTTATTTGGATTGGAAGTTTAATAATGATTCCCCTATCTACCAGCAAATTATGGAGCAGATAAAAGCAATGATTGCAACCGGGACACTTAAAGCTGGTGACAAGCTTCCATCTGTAAGGGAACTTGCCATTGAAGCAGAAGTCAACCCCAATACAATGCAGAAAGCCTTGTCAGAGCTTGAAAGGGAAGGGCTGCTTTGCTCAAAAAGGACATCTGGCAGATATGTATCTGATAACCCTGCCAACGCCAATATTTTACAGGAGGAAATGATGATGGAATGTATAAAGATATTTATTGATACTATGAAGAAACTTGGATATTCAATGGAAGACTGTATACAGTTTATTGAAAAATACTGGAATAATGATATCTAATAACGCTGACAGAAAGGAAAGTGGATTAAAATGAAAAATATTTTAGAGTGCCATAATTTAACAAAAAAATATGGAAGCAAGGTTGCACTGGAGAATCTCTCGCTTTCTGTTGAAAGTGGTAAAATTACAGGGCTTCTTGGCCCTAATGGCAGTGGCAAGACCACACTGATAAAAATAGTAAGCGGCATACTTAATTATGACCAGGGGGAAGTATTTGCAGGCAGCCATAAGATTGGCATTGAAAGCAAAAAAATAATTTCATACCTTCCAGAACGCCCTTATTTTTCACCTGGTATGAGGGTAAATGAAACCATAAAATTCTTCAAGGATTTTTATAATGATTTCTCTGATGATGTTGCGGTAGATATGTTAAAAAGCTTAGATATAAATCCTGATGCCAAGATAAGGACTTTATCAAAAGGCACAAGGGAAAAAGTACAGCTTGTGCTTGTTATGAGCCGCAAAGCCAGGTTATACCTTTTAGATGAACCAATGGGCGGCGTTGACCCTGCTGCAAGGGATTTTATTTTAAAAACAATACTTAATAACTATAACGAAGATGCGGGCATTATTATATCCACACATCTTATAAGTGATGTTGAAAAAGTGCTTGATGATGTTATATTTATTAAAAACGGGCATATGGTGCTTCATAAAAATGTAGATGAAATAAGAAGTGAAAAAGGAAAATCGGTTGATGCATTATTCAGGGAGGTATTCGCATGTTAGGCAAATTAATTAAATATGATTTAAAATCAGGAAGCCATATAATGTTCCCGGCATATATATTTATAATATTATGCGCTGTATTTTCAAGAATTATGGATATTATATCTGATATATCAGACGGCAGCCTGAAATACATTACTAATTTTTTATTTATACTTTCAGGATTTATACTTATACTGTCAATAGTGGCGGCATGTGTTATTACATTAGTGTGGGTTGTATTAAGGTACAGGAATAACCTTTTGCGTGATGAAGGTTACCTTATGCATACACTTCCTGTATCCCAGGCAAAACTTTACTTTAGCAAAATGGCAGCAGCAATGTTATTCTTTCTTTCAGATATAATTGTTATATTTTTATCAATTATACTTTCAGGACTGCCACAGTCATATGGAATTGGCTGGGATGATTTAAAAGAAGTAATAGCAACTTTCCATTATGGTGCTGCTGAATATAAAATAAACGGAAACATATATATAGCATCTATAATAATCCTTATAATAATTGCGCTTTACCTGTCTATATCCCAGCTTTTTATAAGCCTTAATATAGGATACAGCCTTCCATTTGGAAAAGGCACAAGCAGGGATTTAATCTCTGTTGCAGTTTATATTGCAACCTATACAATTATGCAGATAGTTATGGTTCTTATAATTATAGTCCCAATATTTATATCAAGCGTTGATGTGGAAAATGAAGCTGAAATTTTAAGGTACACGCAGAACTTTTTATTTATTTCAATAATAGTTATGGCAGCTTTCTCTGCAATATGCAATACCATTTCAATAAAAATTATGCAGAAAAAATTAAACCTGGAATAAAATTAAGCCAGATACCTCACAGGTTACTGTGTGGTATCCGGCCATTCATAAACACCTTTTATTTTTTTGACACAACCATCTTCCTTATCATGTCAACAGGGATAATTAAAACAGCCAGTGCCATAGATACAAGCAGTGCTTTGATGCTTAATGTTGTTGTGTTAAATACCTGTCCGCCAATTTCAATAATTACAGTCTGTAATATAAAAATTGCCCCCATAACAAATATAAACCTTTTATTTTCACCAATATGCTCAAAAATATTTAACCTTTCAGACCTTGTATTCAGGCTGTTAAATATTATTGAATATATAAAGAATGCAAACATAAATGTCTTTTCATAAAGCCCGGGGTTTGTACATCCTTCAGGTGTTACATAACTTGTAATGCCAGCTACATTTTCAAGTATCAGTATAGAACCAAGCGTTATAAATATTGAACTGGTACCAATTGCTGACTTTATATAATTTGTAAGGATATTATCTGTCCTTTTGGCAGGCTGGTCGTCCATATACCTTGCAAGGATTGGCTCACCACCAAATGCCATTGCGGCAAGTGTATCCATAATAAGGTTAATCCACAGAATCTGTACAATTGAGAATGGTTCTGTCCATCCAAGTACCGGCGCAATAATATTCATAAGAAGAGTGCTTATATTTACAGTAAGCTGGAATATAAGGAACTTCCCGACGGATTTTGCCATTGTCCTGCTGTTAAGCACACAGTCTTTAATAGAAGCAAGGCTGTTATTAAGGATAACTACATCCCCTGCTTCCTGTGCTACTGCTGTACCATCCCCCATTGCAAACCCGATATCTGCCTGTTTTAATGCTGGCGCATCATTGACACCATCACCTGTCATTCCGCATACATTGTCAAGACGCTGTGAAATAGAAACAAGCCTTTTCTTATCAAGCGGCTTTGCCCTGCTTACCACACAAAGCCCTGGAAGTTTCTTTTCAAGCTCCTCATCCGGCATCTGCTCCAGTTCCTCATGTGTAAGCACAAGGTCTTTGCTGCTGTCTTTAATAATCCCTGCTTCCTTTGCAATGGCAACTGCTGTTTCCTCTGCATCACCAGTAACCATAACAACCTGTATACCTGCTTTATTAAGGATTTCCACTGTTTCAACAGCATCAGTCCTTACATTGTCCCTAAGGCATAATACAGCTATTAATATAATCTGGTTTCCACTAATTTTAGCAACTGAAAGAAGCTTCATTGTCCTTTTGGCTTCGACAAGCATAAGTTCTTCTACTTTCTTCCTGTCCTGTGCTGTAAATTCCTTTGTAGTACCATCTGGAAGCATATAGTGTGTTACATCCCCTATAATGCCTTCCGTTGCACCCTTCCAGTAAACTGTCCCGTCATTTAAAGTAACGGTTGCACATTTCTTTTCAGAATCAAAACCACTGATTTCTTTTACATTGCCAGAATTTTTCACAGACCCATTATAGCCATTCTGCATTGCATATGCAAGAAGGGCCCTGTCCATATTGTTACTTCCTATAGGCTTTCCTTCAGATATTTTAGCAAGGTTATTTAATGTTATTGCCGTGATAAATTCTTCATGTTTTAAATAGTCAATAATCTTACCTTCACCAGTAATAAATTCAACTAAAGATAAATTTCCTTCTGTAATTGTGCCTGTCTTATCACTAAAAAGAACATTCATATACGCTGAATCAGAGAATGCAGCCTTATGGCTTACAAGAATATTCTTTTTATACATGGATTCTGTATTCATTGACTGGACAAGGCTGTTCATCATTGGAAGCCCTTCAGGCACTGCCATAATTACAATAGACGCCATTAACATAATTGCTTCTGCAATTAAAAGCAGCACAGACACTACTGTTATATCTGCATCTGTCCTTAACAGGGTTAAAGCAACCTGCAAAACGCCTGCTATTGCAGCAGCAGAAACACCTAACTTGCCAATTCCTGCGGCAACAACTTCCAGTTTAAGGCTTGAAGTATCTTTTCTTTCTTCCTCATCATTATCAGTAAGCGCCTTGTTGATTTTGCCAAGTTCTGATTCATCACCAATGACAGTTGCCGTCATATAACCCTCACCACTTGTTACAACTGACCCCATAAACACCTTGTGTTTTGAAGAATAATCAGTGCTTAAGGCTTCATCCATTGAATCTGCTGCCATTTTTGTTTCATCCCTTGACTCGCCATTTAAGGCTGCCTGTGATACTTTAATATTCCCTTCAAAAATTAACCCGTCCACAGGTATTTTATCACCAGCCTGTACAAGGATAGTATCACCTTTTACAATTTCACTGGTCAGGATATTAACAATCTTCCCGCCCCTTATAACCTTTGCAAATGTTTTATTATACTCCTCCTGTAATGCTTCACTTCTGGAACTGTTCCTGTACTCTGATAATGTGCTAAAACCAGTTGCAAGTGCAATCGCAAGGACAATGCTTATAATTTCTACAACATCATTTTCCCCGCCAAGTGCTGGCACTATTATACCTAATACAGCAAGTATAACCTTTAATGCCAGTGCACCACAAAGCACCTTAATCCAGATATCATCAAATGCACCTAGGAACATGGACCATAAAGACTCCTGTTCCTTCTTCGCCAGCTGGTTAGTACCATACTTCTGCCTGCTTTCACCAGCCTGTGCTTCCGTAAGTCCACGCATCAGGCTGTCTTTATTAAAATCTTCCATCGGGTATAAATAATCCTCCTTTATTTGTTTTTATTGTATAGTTAAAAAGAGAAACTATAGTTACAGTTTCTCTTTCCATAACAATCCTGTCCTGTATTACCTGTATCTTGCAGCCAGTTCATTTAATCCAGGGTCAGTTGTACCCTGCCCTACTGCACTGAATTTCCATTCACCATTATGCCTGTATACTTCACCAAAAATCATAGCTGTCATTCCAGAATAGTTCTCGGTAAGGTTATACTTGCACATTTCATTATTATTCCTTGCATCTACAAGCCTTATAAATGCATTCTCTATAAGCCCGAAATTCTGGCGTCTTTCAAAAGCTTTGTAAATATTTACAACAATTACAATCCTGTCATATTCTTTAGGGACATCTGCAAGTTTAATTACAATCTGCTCATCATCACCCTCGCCAGCACCGGTAAGGTTATCCCCCATATGCTGGACTGTGCCGCTTTTATGGCTTAGATTGCCATAATACACCAAATCCCCTATATCTGCCAGCTTGCCATTCTTAAGCATTATTGCGGACGCATCACAGTCAATATCTGTTGCTTTTTTTGAGAAGAAACCGCCTTTTTGTTTCACTTCATCCCATCCAAGGCCAACTAAAATTGTTGACAGCCCTGCATTCTCCTTAGAAAGGTTTACTTTCTGTCCTTTTTGTAAACTAACCGACATACCAATCCTCCATTATTCTGTATCCACACCGTAATTTGCACATAAAGCTGCCAGGCCGCCCTGGTATCCGCTTCCAATGGCATTAAACTTCCATTCATCACCATTTTTATAAAGTTCACCAAACACAGCCGCCGTTTCAATAGAAAAATCTTCACCAAGGTCATACCTTAGCATTTCTTCTCCTGTTTCTTCATTATAAATACGTATAAATGCATTATTAACCTGCCCGAAATTCTGGCGTCTTTGTTCTGCTTCATAAATAGTTACTGTAAATGCTATTTTGGAAATACCAGCAGGGACTTTTGACAGGTCAACCTTTATCTGTTCATCATCCCCTTCACCAGCACCAGTAAGGTTGTCACCCATATGCTCTACACTTCCTGAAGAGTGCACAAGATTTCCATAGAAAACAAAATCCCCGGAACCAGTAACCTGTCCTGCATCTGTCAAAAGAAATGCTGCTGCATCAAGGTCAAAGTCACCACCTGTATCAAATGCATTAACATCCCATCCTAAACCTACAACAACTTTTTTCAAGCCAGGATTGCCTTTTGTAAGGCTTACCTTCTGGCCTTTCTGTAAACTAACTGGCATAACAATTACCCTCCTTATTCTACTTCAATGCCATAATGCCCGCAAAGTGCTGCCAGGCCGCCCTGGAACCCGCTTCCAATAGCATTGAATTTCCATTCACCGTTATTTCTATATAATTCACCAACAACTACTGCTGTTTCAATTGAAAAATCTTCACCTAAATCATACCTTATAATTTCTGCCCCTGTAGTTTCATCTACAAGCCTTATATATGCATTTGAAACCTGTCCGAAATTCTGCCTTCTCTTGTCTGCATCGTAGATGGTTACTGTAATCGCAATCTTTTCAATATTAGATGGAACTTTTGAAAGGTCAATTTCTATCTGCTCATCATCACCTTCACCTTCACCAGTAAGGTTATCACCCATATGGGTTACTGCACCACTGTCATGCACAAGGTTCCCATAAAAAATAAATTCCTTTTCTGTAGGACACCTGCCATTTCTTCCAACCATAAATGCTGACGCATCAAGGTCAAAGTCTGCACCGGAATCAAATGCATTAACATCCCAGCCAAGCCCTGCCATAATGTTTGTAAGGTTTGGATTACCTTTTGTTAAATCCACTCTCTGCCCTTTTGACAAATTAATTGACATAAATAACACCCTCCTTATTATTAATAAATATATTGGCTTTTATTATTTATCCTTTGCAGGTGGCATATGGTATCTTTTGTTAAAATCCTGTTTAATTGCTTCAAGGCGTGCCTTGTCCTCAATTCTTTTCTTTCTGTTTTCTTCTTGTATATGCATTGTTTCGTCAATGCCGCTTACAATTGTCCTCCATGTAGTTTCAAGGGTCTCAATCTGTATTGAACTTCCCGAAGCAAGCCTTGATGTCATTTTAGACACTTCAACTGTGTTCTGTGCATTCTTAATTAACATCTCATTAGTCTTTTTATCAAGCGCCGACATTGCTTCAGCCTGCACCTTCTGCCTTTTAAGCATAATTGCCTGTGCCAGTGCCTGCTTAAATACTGGAAGTGTAACAATAAATGCAGAATTTATCTTTCTTACAAGGTTAAAGTTAGTAAATTCCATCATCTTAATCATAGGTACAGACTGTATTGCAACACTTTCTGCTGTACGCAAATCCTGTGTGCGCTGCTCCATCATCATTAAAGCCTGGTTAAGGCTTGTAATTTCAAACTGTATGGAATTATCCCCTGTTTTCTCCATATCAGACTGCCTTTGTGCAATATAATTTTCAATTTCCTTACATGCCTGTTCCCCTGCAAGGATATATTTAACTAATTCATGGTAGAAATTTACATTGGCATCAAACATCTGGTTTAACTTCCTGCTTGACTGCCTTATCTCTTCCTCATACTGTTTTAACTGGACATAAATCTTATCTACCTCTTCACCCATTGTATGGTATTTGGCAAGTATTTTATCCAGCTGTTTCTTTACCCCTCCAAAAATCTTATTAAAAAATCCTGGCTCTTCTTTAATCTCCTCAATATCAAACTTATCCATAATCTTAGCAAGTGAATTCATAAGTTCACTTGTATCATCTAACTGCGACATATTCATGCCATTTAATACAACATCTGAAGCCTTGGAAATTTCTTCCGCTACATCTGCGCCAAATGAAACAATTGTATCAAGGTTATATACCTCTATTGTACTTACAATACGGTCAACTTCTTCTGAATTAACAAGTTCAGCATTCATCTTCTCCCTGTCAGCAACAATATCATAATCTTCCACTACTTCTATCTCATTTTTAACTCCAGGAATACTTTCTGCTGTACTTGCAGCCATTGTCTGTGCTTTGCTGAAATCTAACCCCATATTAACCTCCTCAAACAGTAATGAAAAATGCTGCCCTAGAATCATTTTTCAACCTAATTACCTCTCTTAAAAATTTTATCACGCCAGCTTGTACGTCCTGATGCGGGCTTTCCAAAATCCGGGACTTGTAAATCATATAAATATTCACCCGCCTGGTGTTCTTCAATTATATTTTTATTAAAATACTTCTCTATGCTCTGGTATCCTGTAGGGACAAAAAAAACTATATCAAACCCTATAAGGTTAAGGAATGTAATTATTATTGTGTCCTCCAGCGATATTATACTCTCTGATGTATTAATATAAATTAACTTTGGGTTCTTCTTTGTAAAATCAAACTTCTGTACAAGCCTTAGTATATCTTTTGGCAAATCCAGCACTATAGAAATAACTGTATATTCTGTGCCATTTTCAGATATGCCTTTTATAAGTTTCTGGTCTATAATTAACTGTAACTTTTCAAGTATCAAATCCTGCGTTTCTTCCCTTAAAATACCATATTTATAACTGGAATGGCTTTTAATTTTTGATTCCAGAAGCTTCCCATTCTTTAAAAAACCTGTTGCAAAAGCCTTTATTCCAGTATTATATGGCGTCTTAATATAAGGTGCACTTTTTATAAGTATTGTATCCTCTGTAATTAATTCTTTAACAGACTGCCAGTATTTTTGTACTGCCCCGTCTTTTACCCCGGAAACCTTTGCAAAAATAACAGGTATATTTACAACCCAGCCATCTGTGCTGAAACCAGTCCTGTACTTTAGTTCCTCATTCCAGAGAATCTTTATTTCCTCATACATTGTCTGGAGATTTATCACATTAGCCCTGGCATACTGTTTATTCCTGTACATTCCAGAATCCTGGTACATAATTGTATCTAACTCCCTCTCTGCATGGAATGCAGCTGTACCCATTACTGCCCGGGAATTATTTTCTGGATACTGTTTAATTTCAAGTGAATCTGTATAACTTATCTCATATAACAGCTTGTCATCAAGGCAGCATTTGTCATCTAAACCCGGGCAAAGGATTAAAACATCAACAGGAAGCCTTGCCAAAAATCTCATAAACATTGCTTCATTCCTGTTTTTGCATCCGCCAAGGTAAATAAAACATGCAATTTCTGGATGCTTCCAGTTTGAAAATAAAAGCGGCTGGTACCTTTTAAGCCAGCAAAGCAGGTATACCGCTTTATTGGTAAGCTTATTCAGGTTTCCTTTGTCTGTTTCCGCTTCCATAAGCATTACATCAACAAATGCTTTATTCATTACAGACTGTAATACAGGACTGGCAGTATATTTTATATTTAAAGCAAGTCCTGCTATCATCTGTTCCTGCTTTGCATAATTACTGCGCTTTATACCTGCTATTTCATCTGGGGAAGGTCTTGGGATTTCTTTATTAACAACTACTACATGCCTTTTCTGGTTCTTTAATCCAAGATGGAATTTGTACAATTCATTAGAATAATTAAACTTATCTTCCACCCCGTTTATCCTGTAATAACAGTTATAAAACACGCCTGTATCATTTCCCCTTGCAGAAGGGTTTTCCCTGATATCATCTAACCCCTTCCCTTTTATCCATGCATTTGTACAATTAACAAGTACAGGTTTGCTTCCATATAATCTTTCAATATCCATCTCTTCCTGGATAATTTTCTTAATCTTTTTAATACTGAAATCCTCTGGAAACCCTTTAAGCCCGCCTGCATCCAGTGCATAAGACAAAGCTGATGATGCATCAAGCTTAAGATACCCTGCATCCCCATGGTACTGTAATAAAACCACATCACAGCCTGCATTTGAAAGGACTGATAACAGCATAAGTTCATACTGGCTTATATCCCCCTCATAAAGTATCTTGGGAATATTATTTTGCCCAAGCTTGTTTACTACCCTTTCAAACTTATAATACATCCAGCACATAAACTTTATATATGAATTTTTCAGCATATTTTCTGTTTTGCCTGATTTCCTTAGAAAATCCAGAAAATCATACATTGCGCCAGATACATTAGCCAGCTGCCCATTATCCATACGTGGCAGCCACCTTTTAAGGCTGTATGCAATAAATCCAGGGCTCATCTGGAAATCCATCCCCATAATCTCTTTATAATATGAAAGATTCTTTTCATCAGGGTTTGGGATTTTGCCTTCTATTATTACACCATTCTGCCTTGCAGCATTATAATACTTTTTAATAAATTGTTCTACTTCTTCAGAATACCCATTAATACGGTAAAAATATACACCCCTGTCCTGCCTTTCATCTAATCTGGCAAAATAATCATTAAGGTTTTTAATTCTTTTATGTTCCAGCACCGGACGTTTCACCTTCAATATTTATAAACTATTTGTAAGACTTTTCATACCTGTTAAACCTTGGAAACTATTGTAACATATAGTCATATTTTTGACAAGTTTTTTACTGATTTTTAATTAAGGGTGTTTTCAAAGAAATGGAAAACTAAAAAAATAACCAGTTGTAAATTATTGCCTGGTATTATATTATAAAAAGCACAGATACTTAACACCTATGTTTTTAATAATTATTTTAGCCATTTTAATTGGCAAAGGAGGTAATATGGCAAAGGAATATTTTGATTTACTTGAAGCTGTAAATGCGCAAAAGAATTTTAAAGCTGTAATTTTTGATATGGACGGGCTTGTTTTTGATACGGAACGGGTTTTTATGGAACAGCTTGCAGTAGCTATGAAGGAAAGAGGATATATCCTTACACGGGATATATATAAAGAAACCCTCGGAACATGTGGAAGTAAACTCAAAGATTTAATGTACGCAGAATATGGCGGTGATTATCCATTTGAGGAATGTGGACATATTGCACAGTCACGTGTTGGTATAATTGCTGAAACTACAGGGCTTACTGTAAAGCCACAAATCAAGGAACTTCTTTCAATGCTTAAAGAGAAAGGAATCCCTTGTACAATAGCTTCTTCTACAAATTCTGCCTATGTGGCCAAATACCTTGGACATGCCGGCCTGTCTGGATATTTTAGTGAAATTACAGGTGGTGAAATGGTTAAATATTCAAAACCTGAACCAGATATATTTCTTATGGCATGTGAAAAATTAAAAACACACCCACATGAAGCACTTGTGCTTGAAGATTCAGAAAACGGGGTAAAGGCGGCAGCAGCGGCAGGAATACCTGTAATATGTATTCCTGATTTAAAAGAACCATCAAAGGAAGTCCTTAAACTTGCAGCAGCAGTTGTAAGAAGGAATTAATTTCATATATGCAGGCTCTTTATTATATAGTTACATGACAGTATCTCAATAAACAACATTATGGTTATAAGTAATGTTACAATTGTGAATATTATAAATCCAGCTGAAATGCCTGACAGTACCAGCTGGCGCAGGCATATTATTAAAAGGATAAATAATATAAAAAATGCTATTGCGCCATATGTCCTTAAGGATACTGCTTTAGAACGCATCCACTGTTTAAATTCCGCCTGTAACGAAGCATCTTCTTTATAATGGGATTCATGGGTTTTATGCTGTATAAGGAAGCTTTTAAGGGAAAGTTGTATATATTTTTCTACTGCCCTGTCTTTCCCTGGAGAATCACGCCTTATAACTGCATAGCCTATAGTTATAAATGAGGTAAAATGGCTGCTGTATATAACATTGTGTATGCCGGATACTGACAGCATTGCTACAGCAAGTATAAATACCTGGAACAATGACAGGCTGATACCAATGTAATTTTCCTTATTTAAATATATAAATATTGCTGATACTACTATTATAACCGCGGATATTAAATAGCAGCAGATATTAAATACAGTTATTTTTCTTTTTATATCCGCCTTACAGGAGTAAAGCAGCCTTCTTGTATAAAACCGTGTAACATAATTGCAGATTATTACAGTTACAAAGAATATTATAGATAAAGACATAGTATTTTTCCTACTAAATGCTTCTTTGTTAATATCTGTTAAATAGAGAAAAGCACATTTAACAGCCGTCCATATAAGAAGGCAGTAGAAAAATTCAGTAATTATACTAAGAATATAGTATATGGCAAATAAAGGCTGGTGCTGCCTGGTCATATCTTTGGTATAGCGTGCAAGGCTGCTGCCAGCAAATTTATTTACCGGTATATTATATTTTTCTGCATTGCTAAAACAGGTTTTTTCCATTTTAAGTGTGCTTTTAATATCCTCTTCTGTAATAAATGCTTCTGCTTCTTCTCTAAAGTTCTTCTCAAACTGTTTATAAATGGTTTTATATTCATTATCCATGTTAATCCTCCATGCTGTATCACTGACTGTTGTTAAATATAACACAAAACAGTTAATTTATCCATAGGTAATGTATACAAGCCCTGCCTGCTGTATTATAACTGGTTACTGGATATGTACACGCATCGTTAGAAACACAGCAGAAGGGCTTTTACATAATGCTTAAAAAATTTTTACTTTTTCATAAATGATTTCAGAAACTCAAACTGCTTCATCTGTTCAGGTGAAAGTTCCCTAAGGAAGAGTTGTGAAAGCAATTCATTTTCTTCACTGGTAAAAGATATGTTTTCCTGTTTTAACTGCATGTTCCAGCTTGTTACCACAGGAAGTGCTTCGTTTAGGTTCTTTCCTTTTAATGCATTAAATAAACTTTCTACTTTTTGCTGTTTTCTCCTGTCCATTCTAAGGAATGCAGGATTCTTCTTCCAATTATCCAATTCAGCCTCCTCTTGCAATATTGCATATTTTTACTATGAATTTCCCATTATTCCCTGGAGTTGCTCAAAAGTTGATTTCTGCTCAGGTGAAAGCTGCGATATAAGGAACTCCATCATAAAGTTGCCACCAGGCGGATTATTTTTATTTAAATTACCACTTATCGAACCAAGTCCGTTAATAAGCTGGAATAATATGCTTAGTGGTGTAGTGTTGTTATTATTAATTTCGGATGCTTCAAGCATATCAGGATGTGAATGTGCAAAATCACGGTAACTCTTAAAAAGTTTATCAGCATGTATAAAATTAAGCAGTACCTGTATTGTTTCAGACTCCTTCTTAGTGCAGAACTGCCTTATGTCCATAAGCATTGCTTCCGGGTCTGGCGTAAAGGGTTTGTTTTCCTGCCCTTCAATATCACAGCCTTCAAGCTCTGCTGACGGCGGCTGCATTGCAAGATTTACAAGTGAATTTGCCTGTAAAAGTATCTCCATTGCATGCCTGTTTTCAGGTGGTACATATGGAAGTGCCGCCCTTAGAATCTCCATATGGCGTTCACGTTCATTTGGTATTGGCATAAAAACCTCCTTAAAATAACTTCTTCTATAATCTATGTTATTATAAATATATTTATTACAAAGGGGGTTTTAAAATTAATTCTTACTTCTGCAAAGTTAAAGCAGGCATATAATAAATTATATGCCTGCCCTGTATATGCCTTAATGCCTGTATAAGGCTGATGTATACTGGATTAATATTTGCCAAAGTCACCATCAAGTGAAATAATCTGTTCATTATAACTGCTGTCGCCATAACTGTCATTATAATTTGATACAGGTATCTCATTCCTAGGTGTCATAGATATGCTGTTTGCACTAGATGAGCCAACTCCTGCCTTAAGTTTGTATTCTGCCATCTGGTTTCTAAGGTTCATTGCCTGGTTAGAAAGCTCTTCACTTGCTGATGCACACTGCTCGCTTGTAGCTGAATTGGTCTGTACAACTGTAGATACCTGCCCTATCGCCTGGTCAATCTGTGATACTGCTGTTGCCTGGTCATTAGAAGATATTGCAATATTATTGATTATACCGGCAACCTCTTCAATGGAAGCTACAATCTTATCAAGGGCTTCTGCTGTTTCAGAAGCAAGCTGCCTTCCGTTTCCTACCTTGCGGATAGAATCTTCAATCATCTCAGCAGTTTCACTTGCAGCAGAACCACACTTGGCAGCAAGGTTTCTTACCTCTTCTGCAACAACTGCAAAACCTTTGCCATGCACGCCAGCACGTGCCGCTTCAACTGCTGCATTTAATGCAAGTATATTAGTCTGGAACGCAATATCATCAATAGTCTTAATAATCTTGGAAATTGTTTCAGAAGAATCATTAATATCATTCATAGCGCCAGTTAATGACTTCATCTGTCCATTTCCATCTTCTGCCATATTCTTTACAGTATTTACAAGGTCATTGGCTGTGGTTGCTTCAGAAGCATTCTTCTTTGTCTTTTCTGCAATTTCATTAATTGAAGCTGTTACCTGCTGCAGGGCGCTTGCCTGTTCAGTAGAACCCTGTGCAAGCGCCTGGCTTGCATTAGCTACCTGTTCAGCTCCAATGGTTACTTGCATTGTGGACTCCTGTACGCTTCCAAGGGCTTTATTATTATTATCAACAAGCCTTTGTAATGCCTTGCCAAGAAGGTCTTTATCACTTCTAGGTGTTACATCAATAGTTAAATCACCCTTTGAAATAGCATCTGCAATAGCTGCCTGGTCTTTAATAGTATCTGTCATATGGTCAAAGGCATCCATCAGTTCACCTAAATCATCATCATGTATCTTCTCACAGTCTACATTTACATCTCCTATTGCAAGTTTCTTTGCTGCTTCTGAAAGCTTGGCAACAGGAATAGTAATAGTCCTTGTAATAGAGAAACAGAGTACAAGCATTATAATAATACATATTACGCAGATTGCAATAAGTGCAAATGCAAGGGTTTTTACATGGGAATCAATATTTTCAGATTCCTCATCAGCTTCTTTTACCATGCTGGCAATTACACCTTCAAATACATCATTTGCCTCACTTGAAATCACCATACTGTTAGTTTCAATTTCATTATCTGCTGCCTCATAATCCTTGGCATTGCTATAGGAAATAATAAGGTCAGTAGATTGTTCATATTTATCTATACAATTTACAAGTTCATTAAAACCATTTTGTATATCACTGTTATAGTCATCAAGATATACCTTGAAAACATCAAACTTTTCCCGTATCTGTTTAAACTCTGTATCTATTAAATCAATTGTTTCCTGCTGCTTTGATGCATCATCCTTGTAAATACCTATAAGGTTACGTGTATTTGTCCTTATCTGGTTAAAATATGTAAAAGAATCGCTTAATGCAATTTCACGGTCAGCATAAACAATATAACGTCTTGTACGCTGTTCATTGGTATCCTGGAGTATTTTTATGCTGGCCACTGCAATTATTATTGTAAAAATCAATGCAACGCCACCAAATGATAACAGTTTGCTTTTGACTGACATGTTACTAAACTTAAATTTCTTCTTCATGTTGGATGCCTCCATTTTATTTCTGTTTTCACTCAATTTTAATCCCCCCTGTTGACTTTTCTATTGCTCTTCTTCCCTGTTCTCTTCTATGGGTACTTCTATAGCTGTATCCTCAATCAGACGTTCAGGGTCAAGCAGCAGTTTTACTGTATCCCCTGTTTTAGCAAGCCCATATACATATTTGTTCTGTTCCTTTACTTTCTTTCCCAGCGTCGGAGGTGGCATAATGTCGCTATCCATTATTGTATCCACTTCTGCTATCTTCTCAACAATAAGGCCAATAGTAGTAGATTTTACATTAATAACAATAATACATGTCCTGTCAGTATAATCCTTCTGGCTCATCTTAAACCTTACCCGGACATCAATAACAGGAATAATCTTGCCACGGAGGTTAATAAGGCCCTTTATGTATTCTTCCGCCTCAGGTATTGCTGTAATCGGCTGCATTACAATGATTTCATTGACATAGCTTATACTTATGCCATAATACTCATTCCCTGTCTGGAAGGTCATAAACTTCCCCTTCTGGGTATCCTCCTCCTCCAGCACCTCTTCCATAACTTCTTCTGCCATTATATTAACTCCTTTCTTAGCTATGCAATCCCACTGCATACTTTTTAATAAGCAGCACAATTATTAAATAAAACTAATATATGCCTGCTTTCTGTGGAAGATGTTCTGGTTATAACCAGCTTTACCCATATAATAAAATACCCGTAGTATAATGCCGGGCCAGCTGCCTACATAAGTTCTCCTTTCCCTATTTATTATCACCCGGACACTTCAGTCCAGGTTTATTTTTATTATGGTCAAACCACTTTTAATTATAATTCTAATATCTTTGTTTGTCAATATTTCTAATAACTTTTACACTATATGGAATTCCCCTCCATAAACCAAACCAGGCAGGCCAGTAACACCAGCCTGCCAAAAAATTACATATATTTTAATGGTTTAAAAACCTTCCAGCATCAAACTTCTTTATATATCCCGCCAGTTCTTCTGATACACCAACTACCTTCTTCGTCATCTCTGTACAGTTGCCTGCCATTTCATGGAGGCTGGCTACATTGCCAGATGTAAAGTTTGCCTGTTCGGCATTCTCCTCTGCGAAAGAAGTCATTTCGTCCGCACTGTTTTCAATTAAAACTTTATGCTTGTCTAAACCTGTCATTTCAGAACTAATCTCCCTTATTGCCTCACCTGTCCTGGCAATTTCTAAATCCAGCGATTTAAATATATGCCCTGTTTCCTCTACCTTTTTATTCTGTTCTATAAATGATTCTGAAACACGTTCTGTTATTTCAACACTGATATCTGAATTGGCAATTAATTCATTAACAATATGGTTAATCTGCTCTGTGGATTCCTTTGACTGGTCTGCTAATATACGGATTTCCTCAGCTACAACAGCAAAACCCTTTCCATGCTCACCAGCCCTTGCAGCTTCAATACTTGCATTTAATGCAAGCAGGTTTGTC
>DKYP01000077.1:0-21353 GCA_002499945.1 Lachnoclostridium sp. UBA7097 | reverse complement strand
GCATTTAATGCAAGCAGGTTTGTCTGGTTGGAGATGTCTGCAATAATTTCTGTGGCTGTGCGTATCTGCTGTGCCGACTGGTTAGTACGGTCTGTCTGGTTCTTAACCTCTTCTATTGCAACACCGCTTTCCTTGCTTATACTTATAAGCTCATCCATAATCCGCCCTGCATCCCTCTGGCAGCTTTCAACTACCTCTGTACTCTTTGCAAGCGCCTTTATATTGGCATTGATATTTTCAATTGCCATGCTTATTGAATCAATTTTATCCTTCATGTCGTGTACATTATTTACCTGTGACAATGTATTCCCTGTAATAATGTCTACATTCCCAGATGTGTCTTGTATTGAAGTTTCCATCTCATCAAATGTGCTTTCAAATTCTGTTGATACACTTTCAAGATTATCTACCGCATCCCTTATGCCTTTTAAAACATCTGCAAAACCAGAAACCGTAGTATTGGCAGCACGTACCATTTCCCCTACGCCATCATTGCGTTCTGCCAGTTTATGTATCTTTTCAAGCATTTTGTTATCACCAGCACCTTGTGACACATTGCCTGTAAACACCGATACAAGCGGGTTCAGGAAAGACCAGAGCGCCATAATGACTGCTGACAATATTGACGCCACAACAACAGCTGTAAGTATTGCAGCTGTTAAAACCCCGATTATATTATTTGACAATAAGACCAATATAACTAACTGTATAACGAGTAATGGTGCAAAAAGGGCAGATGCAATTAAAATAATTTTGTTTCTTATGCCTTTTTTCTTCATTATATCCATAAAACCCCTCCTTCTGTTATGGTTTAAACCGATACAAAAACTTATATACTTATTATATTATTTTTTAACTTTATGTCAAGTAAGCAAAATTTCCTCAAAATATTGACATTAGCCATACATATTGTATAATAGTTACTTTACAGCGTTAATTCATAGAAAAGGAACAGGTTGTAACTTTTGTTCTTACAGCCTGCAGCAAGGAGGTTTGGATATGGCAAATAAATTAATTGAACTTAAAGGAATTACAAAATCTTTTGGAGATAAAACCATACTAGATGAAATGGATTTGTTTATGAATGAAAACAGGTTCCTTACCCTTCTTGGCCCCAGTGGCTGTGGTAAAACCACAACTTTAAGAATTATAGGCGGTTTTGAAATGCCTGACAGTGGCAAAGTGCTTTTTGAAGGCAGGGATATCACCAATACCCCGCCAAATGGCAGGCCTTTTAATACTGTATTCCAGAAATATGCACTTTTTACACATATGAATATAGAGGAAAATATAGCCTTCGGGCTTAAAATTAAAAATAAACCAAAAAGCTACATAAAAGATAAAGTTAAATATGCCCTTAAACTTGTCAACCTTGATGGTTTTGAAAAACGTATGCCTGATTCCCTTAGCGGCGGGCAGCAGCAGAGAATCGCCATTGCAAGGGCTATAGTTAATGAACCCCGTGTACTTCTGCTTGATGAACCGCTTGGAGCCCTTGATTTAAAATTAAGGCAGGACATGCAGTATGAACTTATACGCCTTAAAAATGAACTTGGCATTACATTTATTTATGTTACACATGACCAGGAAGAGGCCCTTACAATGTCTGATACCATTGTAGTAATGAACAAGGGCTACATACAGCAGATAGGGACGCCAGAGGATATATACAACGAGCCGCAGAATGCATTTGTAGCTGATTTTATAGGTGACAGCAATATTATAAATGGGATTATGCTGGAGGATAAGCTTGTTGAAATACTTGGTACAAAGTTCCAGTGTGTTGATGAGGGTTTTGGTAATAACACACCTGTTGATGTTGTAGTGCGCCCCGAGGACATTGTGCTTACAAAACCTGGAAAGGGAATTATAGACGGCAGGGTGGTTTCAGCCATTTTTAAAGGTGTACACTATGAGATGGAAGTAAAGGCATGCGGCTTTGAATGGCTTGTACATAGCACTGTGCTTGTAGAACCTGGCACCGAGGCAGGAATGTGGATTGACCCCTTTAATATACAGATAATGAATAAACCAGAATCCGAAGATGAGGAAATTTTTATAGAAGAATAGGAGGCGCATAGATGAAAAAACTAGGTTCAATGCTTCTGGCCGGACCATATATTATATGGATGGTTTTATTTACCATTATTCCATTATGCCTTATTTTATATAATGCATTTACTAATACTGATGGCAATTTTACATTAGATAACATAACCGCCATAACTGATTATGTTAATGCAAAGCCATTATTTTTAAGCTTAAGCATGTCACTGGTGGTCACTTTAACCTGTTTTTTGCTGTCATTCCCGCTTGCGCTGGTACTAAGTAAATATTCTAAGAATAAAAACAGCATTATAGTAATGGTATTTATACTGCCTATGTGGATGAATTTCATGCTGCGCACCCTTGCGTGGCGTCTTATCCTGCTTAACAACGGCTTTCTTAATAAAGGGCTTGGCATACTTGGTTTTGACCCTGTTTATCTTATGAATACAAAGGCAGCGGTTATTTTAGGCACAGCATATGATTACTTTCCGTTTATGCTGCTTCCTATATATAATGCACTTGTTAAAATTGACAAAGATGTTATAAATGCTGCAAAAGATTTAGGCGCAACAAGCTTTGTTATACTTAAAAGGATTATGCTGCCTTTAAGCCTTCCTGGCATAATAAGCGGCATTACAATGGTTTTCGTACCATCAATGAGTGAATTTGTA
The DNA here is from genome assembly GCA_002499945.1 of Lachnoclostridium sp. UBA7097. Taxonomy (GTDB): domain Bacteria; phylum Bacillota; class Clostridia; order Lachnospirales; family Lachnospiraceae; genus Butyribacter. The sequence goes on along the minus strand of DKYP01000077.1, from coordinate 18,633 downwards.
ATTGCAGACATGCTTGGCGGCAATAAAGTTTACCTTATAGGAAATGTTATAGAACAGGCCTTTAATTCGGGATATGCAGATGTGCACCTTGGCTCCGGGCTTTCGCTTTCGCTTATGGTGCTTATAATTATAAGCATGGTAATTTACAAATTATTTGACAAAGGGGAAGGAGGGCATGGCATATGGTAAAAAGTGTTAAAAAAACAGCTGAAAAGGCTTATCTTGTTTTAATACTGCTGCTTCTTTATGTACCTATTGCATTGTTAATAATCTCTTCATTTAATGCCTCAGAACGTAATAAGGCAGTATGGGGAGGCTTTACCCTGAAAGCATATGGTGAACTTATACAGGATGAAGTGGTTATGGGTGCACTTTATAATACCCTGCTGCTTGCCGGTGGTGCTTCACTTATTGCTACCCTTCTTGGCACACTTGTATGTATAGGCATGATAAATATGAAGAAACATTTCAAATCAGTTATTATGGCAGTTACACAGATTCCACTGCTTAACTCTGATATTGTAACAGGAATTGCCCTTATGCTGCTTTTTACAAGGTTTGCAGACCTGAGTTTTGCAACCATGCTAATTGCACATGTAACATTTATTATACCTTATGTTGTACTAAGCATTTACCCCAAGGTATTACAAATAAACCCAAGCACATATGAAGCCGCACTTGACCTTGGCGCATCACATTTATATGCTATGTGGAAAGTAGTTATTCCAGATATAATGCCTGGTATTTTATCCGGCTTTCTGCTTGCATTTACAATGTCACTTGATGATTTTTCAGTAACATATTTTACAAAAGCACCCGGGCTTAATACAATGTCCACCATGATTAATGCAGAATACCGCAAAGGCATACAGACAGAAATATATGCACTTTCAACTATTGTTTTTATTATTGTGCTTCTTGTACTTTTTATAATTAACAGAAGAAGTGAGAAATTATATAAATTAAAACAGGAAAGCGGGGTGGCATTATGATACAAAAATACACTCTGAAGTTCAAAGCCATATCTTTATTAACCACTGCTGCCCTGCTTCTTGCATCCTGTGGCAAAGGCACAGAAAAAAATGCAACTGACCAGATTGTTGTATTCAATTATGGTGACTATATAGACAGAAGCATACTTGGGCAGTTTGAAAAGGAAACAGGCATTAAAGTTGTCTATGAAGAATTTCTTACACCAGAAGCAATGTATACAAAATATAAAAATGGTACTGTAAAGTATGATTTAATATGCTGTTCTGATTATATGGTTGATAAAATGGTTAAAGAAAAAGAGGTAAAAGAAATTGACTACAATTCCATGGAAAATATAGGAAATATTGGTGATACTTACTGGAAGGTTTCTGAAAGCTTTGATAAAGGGCATAAATACAATGTACCATATTTCTGGGGCACAGTCGGGATTTTATATAATACTACAATGGTAGATAAAGTTCCAGAAAGCTGGAATGATTTATGGGACAGCCATTATAAAAATAATATAATTATGCAGAACAGTGTGCGTGACAGCTTTATACCGCCACTTGTACTGGATGGATGTTCAATTAATACAACAGATGAAACAAGTTTAAGAAAAGCGCTTGAAGCACTGAAAGAACAAAAAAGCCTTGTCCAGTCTTACCTTGTAGATGAAGTACGTGACGATATGGTGAATGAACAGGCAGCAATGGCAGTTATTTATTCTGGTGAAGCAAGCCTTGCAAGTGAATATAATGAGGACCTTGAATATGTAGTGCCAGAAGAAGGCTCTAATGTATGGATGGACAGCTGGGTTATACCAGCAGATGGAAGGAATTATGAGGGCGCTGTAAAATTCCTGGACTTTTTGTGCAGGGCTGATATTGCAGAAAAGAATTTTGAATATGTATACTATTCAACCCCAAATGAAGCAGTGCTTGATAATATTGATGAAGAAGAAAAAGAGGAAGATACAGCAATATTCCCTGATGATAATGTGCTGGACAGATGCGAAATGTTTACATACCTTGGACCAGAGGCAGAGGCATTATATAACAGGCTGTGGAAGGAACTTAAGGTGTATTAGGTATAGAAGGGTGGTGGCAAGGTTTAATTGATGGGCTGGCAATTCCAAAGTGTCCCTTGACAAACCAGAACAGCCCGCTTCCGCTTGGACGTCGCACGTAACGGCGCATAAAGCCCCACAATACGGGGCTTAAACACCGACGGCTCCGTACAGCTTGTTCATTGGAAGCACATTTGGAATTTGCCAGCTAATTTACTCTTTACAGCGTTTCAAATAAAATCCAAAACAAAATTTTAAATCTTACATAAATACAACAACCATGTACTCGTATGATTTTGACTATAAAAAACAGATACGTTGTAATCCCATTTGGAAAATATGAAGATTATTAAAAATATAAAAAATCAAAGAATGATAAGTCTTGACAAAGGCATTTAAAAGTGTATACTATACTACAGTTAAATATTAGCACAAACTGCTGATGTGGAGATAAAAATGGAAGATGTGCTTACAGAGAGCGGGCATTGCTGGAAACCCGCAGTAACAGTTCATTAAATGGACCACGGAGGGCATAGTCAAAGGGTTTATATAAAAATATACAGACCCGAGTATTCTATGACGTAAGGCATACGTTAGTTGCCAGGGATATGTTTGTATCCTTAAAGAGTATGGGAAACCATAAAACAGGGTGGCACCACGGTTAAGATTAATCCGTCCCTGGCTGTTATTAATTATAGCAGCCAGGGACTTTTTATTTTATCCTGTATGTAGCCCTTGGAAATGTTAAAAAGTATCACAGAAATGAGGTTTAGTTATGATTAATGATAAGAAAGTTCTATATAGTGGCATGCAGGCAACCGGAAACCTGACTTTAGGAAATTACCTTGGGGCTCTTAAAAACTGGATTACCCTGAATGAGGAATACGAATGTTTTTTTGGTGTTATGGACTTACATTCCATTACTATACGCCAGCAGCCCGCTGATTTCAGGAAACGTGCCAGAAACCTTCTTGCACTTTATATTGCAGCCGGGCTTGACCCTGTCAAAAACTGCATTTACTACCAGTCACATGTTTCCGCACATGCGGAACTTGGATGGATTCTTGATTGTTTTACTTATATGGGCGAACTTAACCGTATGACCCAGTTTAAGGATAAGGCAGCTAAACATTCAGACAATATTAATGCAGGGCTTTACACATACCCTGTGCTTATGGCAGCAGATATTTTATTATACCAGACAGATTATGTCCCTGTTGGCAGGGACCAGCAGCAGCACCTTGAAATAACACGTGATATCGCCATGAGGTTTAATTCCATTTATGGTGATGTATTTACAATACCAGAGGGATATTATGGCAAGAGCGGTGCAAAGGTTATGAGCCTGCAGAATCCTTTACAGAAGATGTCTAAGTCTGATGAAAACCCTAATGGCAGCATTTACCTTATGGATGATGCAGATACAGTTGTACGCAAATGTAAACGCGCTGTTACAGATTCAGGCAGTGAGGTGCGTTATTCAGAGGATAAACCTGGTGTAAGCAACCTTCTTGAAATTTATTCTGCCTGCACTGGCAAGTCCATAGAAGAAGCCGAAAAGGAGTTTGACGGAAAAGGCTATGGTGAGTTTAAACCAGCTGTGGCAGAAGCTGTAAATGCTATTTTAGAGCCTATGCATAAAGAGTTTGAACGCATTTTACAGGACAAAGGCTATCTTGACGGCATTATTAAAGAAAATGACGAAAAAGCAAGGTATTTTGCAAATAAAACCCTGCGCAAAGTACGTAAAAAAGTTGGATTTACAGATATTCCACGATAATATAAAGGAGGTGTTTATAATGGCTGGTTCATCTTTTGGAAATATTTTCAGAATGACTACATGGGGCGAATCACATGGAAAGGGCATTGGCGTTGTAGTTGACGGGTGTCCTGCGGGGCTTTTGCTTGATGAAGCCAAAATACAGGCATACCTTGACAGGCGTAAGCCGGGCCAGACTAAATATTCCACACCACGCAAAGAAGATGATGCAGTGGAAATACTTTCAGGGACTTTTGAAGGCAGGACAACGGGCACTCCAATATCAATGGCTGTATATAATAAATCGCAGAGGCCTAAAGATTACTCTTCCATTGCAGAATCTTACAGGCCAGGGCACGCAGATTATACATTTGACAAAAAATATGGTTTCAGGGACTACAGGGGAGGCGGGCGTTCTTCGGGGCGTGAAACTATTGGCAGGGTTGCTGCGGGTGCTGTTGCAGAGGAAATCCTTAAAGAACTTGGAATTAATATATATGCATATACCAGGTCAGTATGTGGCATAACTATAGATAATAACCGGGCATCACGTGAAAATATCCTTAAAAGCCCTCTTTTTATGCCAGACCTTGAAGCATCTGCAAAGGCTGAAGAGGCACTTTGCAAAAGAATGGAAGAAAGGGATTCTGCCGGCGGCATAATAGAATGTATTGTAACCGGAATGCCGGCAGGCGCCGGTGAACCAGTTTTTGAAAAGCTTGATGCAAATATTGCCAAGGCTGTTATGTCCATCGGGGCGGTTAAAGGTGTTGAAATTGGCGCCGGTTTCGGGGTGGCAGGTTCTTCTGGCTCTGTTAATAATGACAGTTTCTATAATGACGGAAAACATATTGCCAAAAAGACAAATAATGCCGGTGGCATACTTGGCGGAATAAGTGATGGAAGTGATATTATTATAAGGGCTGCCATAAAACCTACACCTTCAATATCAGGCACGCAGCATACTGTTAATAAAACAGGGGATAATATAGAAATAGAAACAAAGGGCAGGCATGACCCTGTTATTGTGCCAAGGGCTGTTGTGGTTGTAGAAACAATGGTTGCTGCTGTTATCCTTGACATGCTTATGCTTTCAATGACATCAAGGCTGGATTTATTAAAAAGGTTTTTTGGCATGTAAGGCATATCTCTATCTGTATCAATAATGCTGTTTTATTCATATATTAATACCAGGGATTTTCCCTTTAATTAAACTAATAGAAAAGAGGCAGGCTATGAGGTATTATCATTATAGAAATAATAACAGCAATGTATTTACAGAAGAAAGGGAGTTAAAGGCATCAGGCAGTATTTATACAGCAAAGGATAAACCAGCAGAGCCACACAGCAGCTGCCTTCCAGGTAAAAGCACACTTATTATAGAAGATGACACAGTTTATGAGATTGATGAAGAATGTATGGAATGCAGGAAATAATTTAAAGGTTTTTATAAATAAAACCGGGCCGGTACCAGTGGTTTTACCGCCAGTACCAGCCCTTTTAAAATTTCAGGAATCTGCTTCAGGTGTGCCAGATGCACAGCCAGGAATTAGCAGAAGCTGCCGCCACCGCCACAGCAGCAGAGAAGCAGTAAAATCCAGATTATTGAATTGCATCCTGATTCACCGCCACAGCTTCCACCACAGCTTCCGCCGAAGCCAAAGCCGCCGCCACAGCAGCTGCAAAGAAGGAGCAGGATAATTATCCAGCTGCATCCATTTTCTCCTGAACTACATCCACCACAATTTGTTGCTGCTAAATCACTCATAAAATCCTCCAATCTGCCGTCCCTGCGGCAGTTAAATTTATTTACAGTCTTATAATATGCGGTACTGCTTGGACAGTTTACTAAAAAATAAAAAAATTTATATTGGTATATATTGATATATATGGAATATTCCGTTACAATAATGATAAGGCATATTGCCAGATAGTATTGAAAATGAATGGAGATAAACTGTTTATAATGGATATTAATAAATATAGTTTTACCAGATTCTTATATTGCATTTTGCTATGTGTATGTATTACAGGCTGTTCACTACAGCCTGGTACAGAAGAACCAGAAGTCCCAAAGGAAAGCCAGATGGATACGGAAAGTCCCCCGGAAGAAGCCACTGGCATGGAATATGACGAAGCTGTGGAAGCAGCAGCAGATTATATGGAAAATATGACTATAGAAGAAAAGGCAGGCCAGCTTTTTATAGTGAACCTTGAACTTTTAGACCAGAGAAATGGCAATTATTATGAATGGAAGAAATTTACCAGAAAGATGAAAAAGTCCATTGATAAATACCATATTGGCGGAGTTATATTATTCTCAAGAAATATAGCAAACAGGAACCAGACCAAAAAACTTATAAACCAGCTTAAGAAAAACAGCGCTATCCCGCTTTTTATAACAGTGGATGAAGAAGGCGGGGATGTTGCAAGAATTGCAAACAATGAAAAAATGGGTACAACTGTATTCCCAACCATGGAAGAAACTGGGAATACAAAAAATGCTGCTTATGTATATGATATGGGGGCAACTATTGGTTCAGAAATAAAAGAACTTGGCTTTAATGTTGATTTCGCACCAGTTGCGGACGTAAAAACAAGTGAATTAAACCTTGAAATAGGGACAAGGTCTTTTGGCGGCGAGCCTGGCAAAGTAGCAGAACTGGTTTCAGCATTTGTCCGTGGCATACAAGACCAGAATGTAAGCGCAACATTAAAACACTTTCCCGGACAGGGCTCTTCAAATGGTGACACACATATAGAAAGCGTAAATATAGACAGCAGCATAACAAGTCTGCGTAAAAATGATTTTGTGCCATTTGAATCAGGAATAGAGGCAGGCGCTGACTTTGTAATGGTATCACACATTTCTGTAAGCAAAGTAACTGAAACATCACAGCCGGCAAGCATGTCAGATTTAATAATGGAAACCATACTGCGTGATGAACTTGGCTTCCAGGGGATTATTATTACAGATGCAATGGATATGGCTTCTATAACTGGCAACTATACATCAGCAGAAGCAGCATACGGGGCTATAAGCAGTGGTGCGGACATAGTCCTTATGCCGCTTGACCTTGAAATGGCATATAATGAGGTTATAAGCAGGATAAATAACGGCACTATATCCAGGGAAAGGCTTGATGCTTCTGTATTAAGGATACTTACAGTAAAATTTATGCGTGGCATTATGCCAGCAGAGGCGTATACCAAATGACTAAAAATGAAATAGCCCTTGCGCTTTTTACAGAAATTGATATAATGGATTTTAGTATATAGGTTGAAAAATGATTCCAGGGCAGCAAAGAACGCAGCCCAACAATTATTACGGTTTCACATGCCTATTTGTGCCGTGCAAGGCACGGCATGGGGATTATCTGGAGGAAATAATGGATAAAATAACAAATTATAGCAATGGACATTATAATAGCATGCCTGTATATGATACAGGTCTTGGTGAAGAATGTGGTGTATTTGGCATGTATGACTTAGATGGCACTGATGTGGCATCTGCTATATATTATGGCCTTTTTTCCCTGCAGCACAGGGGACAGGAAAGCTGTGGGATTGCCGTAAGCCGTACAAACGGGCCTAAGCGCAACTCATGCGTATGCAAAGGCATGGGTCTTGTTAATGAAGTTATTAATGCAGAATCCCTTGGGAAGATGCATGGTGATATTGGCGTAGGACATGTACGCTACTCTACTGCCGGGGCAAGCATTGCAGAAAATACCCAGCCTCTTGTACTTAACTATATAAAAGGCACCCTTATAGTTGCACACAATGGCAACCTTGTAAATGCAGTAGAATTAAGAAACGACCTCGAAGCAAATGGTGCTATTTTCCAGACAAGCATTGACTCAGAAGTTATTGCATATCTTATTGCACGTGAAAGGCTTAAATCGGGGACAGCAGAGAATGCAGTAAAAAAAGCTATGGAAAAGATTAAGGGTGCTTATTCCCTTGTAGTTGCAAGCCCTAGAAAGCTTATAGGTGCAAGGGACCCGTTTGGTTTCAGGCCGCTTTGCATTGGTAAAAGGGATAATTCATATATACTTGCATCAGAATCCTGCGCCCTTGACACCATAGGTGCAGAATTTGTCCGTGATGTAGAACCTGGCGAAATTGTCGCAATTACATCAGATGGCATTAAGTCAGATATGAGAATGGCAACTGGCAAAACAGCAAGATGCATATTTGAATATATTTATTTTGCAAGGCCTGACAGCTACATAGACGGGATATGTGTACATGAATCAAGGCTTATAGCTGGTAAAATACTTGCACAGACATATCCTGCTGATGCTGATATTGTAGTAGGCGTGCCTGAATCAGGCAATGCTGCTGCAATGGGATACTCACTTGAATCAGGGATACCTTATGGCACAGCATTTGTGAAAAACAGTTATGTAGGGCGCACTTTTATAAAGCCAAAGCAGTCCGCACGTGAGTCAAGCGTTATGGTTAAGCTTAATGTGTTAAGGAATGTTGTAGACGGCAAAAGGGTTGTTATGATAGATGATTCAATAGTACGTGGCACTACAAGTGCACGTATAGTGAAGATGTTAAAAGATGCAGGGGCAAAAGAAGTACATGTACGTATAAGTTCACCTCCTTTCCTGTATCCATGTTACTTTGGCACAGATGTACCTTCAAGTGACCAGCTTCTTGCATATAACCATACTATTGATGAAATCTGTGGCATTATAGGGGCTGATTCACTTGGCTACCTTGATATAAACCGCCTTGGTGAACTGGCAGGCGGGAAACTTGGATACTGTGATGCCTGTTTCTCAGGAAATTATCCCGTAACACCTCCAAAAGAAGATATACGTGGTGATTACGAGCATTAATAAATACATCCGGTCTGTGGATTTGCGCTGCTGCACAGATTAATATTTTATACCATTATAATACAGGCAGCGCAGAAATGAGGAAAAATATGAGCAATGACAGATACACAAGCCCGCTTTCAGAGCGTTACGCCAGCAAAGAAATGCAGTATATATTTTCACCAGACAAGAAATTCAGGACATGGAGAAAACTCTGGATTGCACTTGCTGAAGCTGAAAATGAACTGGGGCTTAAGAATGAAAAGGGAGAACCAGCTGTTACCACAGGACAGATTGAAGAACTTAAAGCACATGCAGAAGATATAAATTATGATGTTGCAAAAGAACGTGAAAAACTTGTGCGCCATGATGTAATGTCACATGTGTACGCTTATGGTGTACAGTGCCCTGGCGCAGCAGGAATTATACACCTTGGCGCTACATCATGTTATGTAGGTGACAATACAGACGTTATAATTATGACAGAAGCATTGAAACTTGTACGTTCAAAGCTTATAAATGTAATTGACAAACTTGCAGGCTTTGCCCTTACATATAAAAGCCTTCCAACACTTGCATTTACACATTTCCAGCCAGCACAGCCTACAACTGTTGGTAAACGTGCCACCCTGTGGATACAGGAATTTATGATGGATTTAGAAGACCTTGATTATGTACTTTCTACAATAAAGCTCCTGGGCTCTAAAGGCACAACAGGTACACAGGCAAGCTTTATGGAACTGTTTGACGGTGATGAAGAGAAGGTTAAAAAGCTTGATTCCATTATTGCAGGCAAAATGGGCTTTGATGCATGTTTTCCCGTATCAGGGCAGACTTATTCACGCAAGCTTGATACACGTGTATTAAACGTACTTGCAGGAATTGCAGCAAGTGCACATAAATTTGCATGTGATATACGCCTTTTACAGCATCTTAAAGAAGTTGAAGAGCCATTTGAAAAGAACCAGATAGGCTCTTCAGCAATGGCTTATAAACGTAATCCTATGAGATGTGAAAGGATTACATCACTTTCAAGATATGTAATGTCAGATGTCACTAATACAATGTATACATCGGCATGCCAGTGGTTTGAACGTACCCTTGATGATTCTGCCAATAAGCGCATAAGCATACCAGAAGGCTTCCTTGCAACAGATGGCATACTTGACCTGCTTGTAAATGTAGCAGACGGACTCGTTGTTTATGATAAAGTTATAGAGAAACATCTTATGGCAGAACTTCCATTTATGGCAACAGAAAATATAATGATGGATGCAGTAAAAGCTGGCGGCAACAGGCAGGAACTCCACGAAGAGATACGCACCCTTTCTATGCAGGCAGGGGAAAATGTTAAAAAATACGGAAAAGAAAACAACCTTCTCTCCCTTATAGCAGCAAATGATAAATTCCCTGTAGGTGAAGAAGAACTTAAAGGAACTATGGAACCATCAAGGTATACAGGCCGTGCCGCATCACAGACTGAAGAATATATAAAAGAATTTGTACAGCCTGTACTTGATGCCAATAAAGAAATTCTCGGAATAAAACCTGAGATAACAGTATAATAACAACTTATAACAGGGCAGGCCTGGTGCCAGCTGGTACTGGCATTACAGGCAGATTGGGGGCATTTTATGGTAAGTAAAAGGATTTTAACAACAAAAGCCAAAGCTAATATGGTAACATCCGAGGATGTTTACTCAGCAGATAACCAGCTTATTATCCCTAAAGGCACTGTCCTTACAGAGGATATAATAGCAGCATTAAAAGACCATTCAATATATGCAATCAGGGTTGATACAAGCTGGGATGGCGTTACCCCTGTAATGATAGAAGAAGAACCTGGAGAAATTACAGAAGATACCAATGAAGAAAATCCGGACACAGAATCCGGAATACCAGAAATTCCTGATGATGGTATTATAAATACAAAGGATACCAAAGAATTCAAGGAATTTGAGTCATCATTTATAGAAAGTGTTGATGACCTGAAAAATGTATTTAACAGTGTTGTAATGAAAAATGAAGAAATTGATACAAGCCTGCTGCTTTCTGATGTTAAAGAAGTTGTATCAAAGGGCAGGAACAGTTTCCATATACTTGATATGCTGCAATGTATGAGGGGATATGATGATGTCACCTATGTACACTGCATGAACGTAGCATTATTAAGCAACCTGATAGGAAGGACTATATATCCTGAAATATCCCATGAGGAACTTGAAGTCCTTACATTATCAGGTCTTTTGTGCGATATTGGCAAAATCCTTGTACCAGAAGAAGTTATTAATAAGAACGGCAGGCTTACACTTCCTGAATACAATATAGCCAAGACACATGTATTTCATGGCAACAATATTTTAAAGGGGCTTAACCTTGACCCACGCATTGCAGAGGTTGCCATGCGCCACCATGAAAGATGTGATGGAAGCGGGTATCCTGGCGGCCTGAAACGTAACCAGATAGAAGAATTTGCAAGAATCGTAGCTATAGCTGATACATATGACGCAATGACAACCGACAGGCCCTACCGTCCGGCAATATGCCCGTTTGACGTTATACATATGTTTGAAAGGGAGGGGCTTGTAAAATATGATGTCAAGTTCCTGCTGCCGTTCCTTGAAAAAGCAGCACACGCATATGTCAATACAAGGGTCATGCTGTCAACTGGTGAAACAGGCAGGGTTATTATGATTAACAGGAAAGAACTTTCAAAGCCTGTAGTAAAAGTTGGTGATAATTACTACGATTTATCAAAAGAAACTTCCATAAGCATCAAGAACATAGTAATATGATATTATACTGCACGGCAAATCTTTCTGGTGTGCAGTATAAAAAGATGCCTGGATTGTTATACTAATGGCCGTACAAAACGGCAGAATGGAGGATTTTTATGGTAACAGCTATTGTTGGAGCTAACTGGGGAGATGAAGGCAAGGGTAAAATTACCGATATGCTCGCAAAGGAATCAGATATTATTGTCCGTTTCCAGGGTGGAAGCAATGCCGGGCATACAATTATCAATAATTATGGCAAATTTGCCCTGCACCTGCTTCCATCAGGCGTTTTTTACAACCATACAGCCAATGTAATTGGTAATGGCGTAGCATTAAACATACCTTATCTTTTTAACGAAATTGAAAACATTGTAAAAAGAGGGGTTCCGGCACCTAAACTGCTTGTATCTGACAGGGCACAAGTAGTTATGCCATACCATATAGCATTTGATGAGTATGAAGAGGAGCGTCTTGGAAAGAAATCCTTTGGCTCTACAAAGTCAGGTATTGCTCCATTTTATTCAGATAAATATGCCAAAACCGGCATACAGGTTTCAGAACTTTTCCTTGATGATGAAGCATTAAAAGAAAAAATAGCTGGAATCTGTACAAAGAAAAATATATTACTTAAACATCTTTATAATAAACCGGAACTGGATGAGGAAGAGCTTCTTGAAACATTACACAGTTACCGTGACATGGTTGCACCTTATGTATGCGATGTTTCAAACTTTCTCAGGAAATCGCTTAAAGAAGGAAAGAATATACTTCTTGAAGGCCAGCTTGGTTCACTTAAAGACCCTGACCACGGGATATACCCTATGGTAACTTCCTCTTCCACCCTTGCTGCATATGGTGCAGTAGGTGCAGGGATACCTCCATATGAGATAAAGAGGATTGTAACTGTTGTAAAAGCATATTCAAGCGCAGTAGGTGCAGGCGAATTTGTAAGCGAAATACTTGATGAACAAGAAGCAGAACAGCTTAGGAAGCATGGCGGTGACGGTGGCGAATACGGCGCAACAACAGGACGCCCAAGGCGCATGGGCTGGTTTGATGCAGTTGCAACACGCTATGGCTGTGAGATACAGGGTGCTACAGAAGTAGTCCTTACGGTACTTGACTGCCTTGGATACCTTAAAGAAATACCTGTATGTACAGGTTATGAAATTGATGGCAAGGTTGTAACAGACTTCCCTGTAACAGCAGGACTTGCCAAAGCAAAACCTGTATATGAAGTGCTTCCCGGATGGGAATGTGATATCTGCGGGATAACAGAATACAGCCAGCTTCCTGAAAACTGCCGCAAATATATTGAATTTATAGAGAAACAGATTGGCATACCTGTTAAAATGGTATCAAACGGGCCAAAAAGGACAGATATTATATACCGTCAGTAAATTATCAATGGAATGGTGCGTTATATGAATTATGGTGAACAGCAGATTAAGAATAAAATTAAAAACCTTGCCTCTCCTAAGGGCAAGGTTATAAACAGGATACGCCTTTACAGTATTATTTCCCTTGTTGTTATTCTTCTGGCTTCCCTGCTGGTACTTGGTTTTAGTGTTGCGGGCCTTTTGCGGGGACTTGTTGACAGTGCCCCGTCCCTTGATGATGTGGAACTTATGCCAAGTGGCTATGCAACTACAATATATGATGCAGATGGCAATGTAACCCAGACCCTTATGGGTTCTGATGCCAACAGGATATATGTGGATATAGGGCAGATTCCAGAAGATGTACAACATGCTTTTATTGCAATTGAAGATGCAAGGTTTTATGAACATAAAGGCATAGACTTAAAGGGGATAATAAGGGCAGTTTACACTGGTGTCATAAACCATAACGGCCTTGAACAGGGGGCAAGCACAATTACCCAGCAGCTTCTTAAAAACCAGGTCTTTGGCGGCGGGAATGAAACTTCTTTTTTTGCAAGGTTTACACGCAAAATCCAGGAACAGTGCCTTGCAGTTGACTTGGAAAACAATATGGATAAAGACCAGATTCTTGAATATTATCTTAATACAATAAACCTTGGGCAGAATACTTTAGGTGTTGAAGCTGCAAGTAAAAGATATTTTGATAAATCCGTATCAGAGCTTAATATCTCCGAAGCAGCAGTTATCGCCGGAATTACACAGAACCCTTCAGAATATAACCCCATTACACACCAGGAAAATAATGCTGCAAAACGCAAGCTTGTACTTAAAGCAATGCTTGAACAGGAATTTATCTCTGAAGATGAATACGAGGACGCACTTGGTGAAGATGTCTATTCTTATATAAGACAGGTTAATGAAAAAAAATCTTCTGCTAAAAGCACTGTTAATTCATATTATGTAGATGCTGTTATAGACAGTGTTATAAAAGACCTGAAACAGGAACTTGGCTACACTGAAACACAGGCATACAATGCACTTTACAGAAGAGGCCTGAAAATATATTCATGCCAGAAAAAGGATTTGCAGGATATTTGCGACAATGTTATAAATAATGACAAATATTATCCAAAAGAAACGATAAAATACCTTTCATATGCACTTTCCGTTAAAAGCACGGGCGGGGAAATATTACAATACACAGAAAATGATATTAAATCATTTTATTCCAGCACTAAAGGAAGGGATATAAACCTTTACTTCAAAAAGAAAAAAAACGCCAATAAATATATAAATGCCTTTAAGAAAAAAATCTTAAATGATGACAGCCAGATTGTAGATGAAAGAATTAATTTTATTAAGCAGCCCCAGGCATCTTTTGTATTGCTTGACCAGCATAACGGGCAGGTACAGGCAATTGTGGGCGGAAGGGGCGGAAAAACAGCCGACAGGACATTTAACAGGGCAACATCTTCTAAAAGACAGCCAGGCTCTACATTTAAGATACTTTCAACATACCTCCCGGCACTTGATACATGTGGCATGACACTCGCTAATGTTGAAGAAGATGCGCCATATAAATACCCCGGGACTAACATAATGGTAAGGAACTGGGACAGCACAGGTTATAAAGGGCTTATTACACTGCGTGATGCCATAGCCAGTTCTAATAATATAGTAACAGTAAAAACATTTGAAAAAGTATCACCACAGACAGGATTTGATTATCTTTTGAACCTTGGTTTTTCTACGCTTGTAGATAAAAAACACTCCGAAGATGGTAAAATATATACTGATATCCAGCTTCCTACTGCACTTGGCGGACTGACTGACGGCGTTACAAACCTTGAACTTACTGCTGCCTATGCAAGCATAGCCAATGGAGGGACATACATTGAACCTGTATTTTATACAAAGATAGTTGACCATGAAGGCAACCTGCTTCTGGAAAATAAACCAGATACCAAAAGAGTTATGAAAGAATCTTCTGCATGGCTGCTTACAAATGCAATGAAAGATGTAATTTCATATGGTACAGGCACAGCTGCAAAATTTGAGGATATAAAAACAGAACAGGCTGGCAAAACAGGAACTACTTCTGATAATACAGACTACTGGTTTGAAGGATATACACCATATTATACAGCTGGGATATGGACAGGTTATGATATGAACACCCCACAGCCCCAAGGAAACTTCCATAAAAAAATGTGGAAAGAAATTATGGAAAAAATCCATAAAAAAATGAGGCTTGAAGAAAAAAGCTTTCCTAAACCAGATGACATAGTATCATGTAATATATGCACCAAATCAGGGCTTCTCGCCAATAGTGACGCATGTACTTTTGCAGGTGATGGCGCACAAATACGTACAGAATACTTTGCTAATGGTACACAGCCCCATAAAAAATGTAACCTGCATATAAGCCCTGCTTATGCTGGATAAGGCTATATAACGGCTTTCCACAACTATTCTTATTTTATGGTAAACAAACATTATTAATAAGCTGGCAATTCCAATTTGCCAGCTTATATGCTCTTTGTATAATTTACAGCAAAAAACCAATAATATTTTATAAATATTCCATAATTTCTCCTTTAATATTTAAACAAAAACACGTTAAATCTATTTTTAACCCAGTTGTGAGTATGGTAATGGTTGTCCAGGCAACCAGAAATTTTGTTATTTTCCTTTCCTGGCAACAATTTTGTTTGATGCATGCAAATGTTTTGGCACATTTGGGTGTTCATCTTCAAATACATATGATTTAAACTGCAATACTTCCCAATCATCATACAACTCTTTGAGTTCCCCATCTTTTGCCAGGCCAATTGCAAATGGTGCGATATCCTCAGATGCTGGTACAGTATCTGTAAATATCTGGATTATATGGATACCACCTGTATTTGTATATTCTTTTGCATTATTTATAAATCTTTTCCATCCATTCTTAGCCACAAAATGTAATGTTCCAAAACAAGTAACCATATCATAACATTGTCCAAATTGATATGTGGTTAAATCTGCTACAAATGCGTTTACTTGCACATTGGATAATTCACATATATGTTTTAACTTCGCAATCCCATGTCCAGACAAATCAAACGCATCAACATGATGTCCTTGTCTGGCTAAATATATGGCATTTTGCCCCTCTCCGCACCCTGCATCCAATACCTTTGACGGGTTGCCAATTAAGTGCTCAAATTCAGCAATGGTTGGATTAGGTTTATTGGAAAATGTAATAGTATCATATTCCTGGTACGATTTTTCCCAAAATGGAACTAAATTATCATTCATATTTTCCTCCATAAATTACTGGTTTGTATTTTAAATAGAATACCACAACCACACTTATATTTCTATCGCATTTTCATTAAATTAATTGCCCATAAATGCAAAAACAGGGGAAATTCAAGAAATTTATCTGCAAATATAAATTTGTCTATATCCCCCATTTTAACCGGACAGGATATATATCAATAACAAAATGTACCCCTTCCATATTTGTTGACGGATGGCATTCAGAAATATCCACATTAACAGAATCTATCACCGTTTTCTCAAAACCATCAGTGCTTCCGCATACAATGTACTGGGAACATATATACTCAATATATCCTGCTTCATCCGGCTCAAGAGGCATGGTTTCAAATGGTTTTTCAATATCAATACCCAAATGGTCCAAATATCCAGCAAGTGCCGGATAGGAAGTTTTGATTTCACTAATATAGTTTTGGCAATAAACACATCCACACAAGTCTGTAAACTTTATCCTGCCATAAAATGCTTTTGTCTTTTCAACATCCATAGATAAGCCCTCCTCAACTTCCAGTTTTCCAGTATAACAAACTAGAAATTGTCTGCTTCTTTTTCTCCCAGTCATTTCGTATTATTCCGTATAAAGTACAATCCCCAGTAATAGGCGGAATCATACTGATAGTTATAACCCATTGCTAAACCATATTCTTTGTAGTGTGACTTTATCATCACTTGTCCAATTGCTAAACATCATTTCCGCATCGGTAAGCCTGGGTTTTTGCAATGCCAGCCGTGTAGTTCCGGTTGTTTTTGTTCCTGCATGTGTGAACTGCCCATTGTCTAAAGCCAGTGGGATTGCGGTCACATTATTTCAAATGTTTATTATTTTATTTAATCCTTCGTTATACATATCATCTAATTTCATTGCTTGTCCACCTAAAATTTGTTCAATAGGGTAATACTCATCATTCCAATCTGCTTTTGATATTGGTATATCTTTATTTGGATGATTATAATATTCCAGGACTTTTATTCCAAATCTTCTGCCAATTTCCTCACTGCTATCCTCAAGTAAATATACAAAATCCCTGTCCCTGTCAGTAATAGCAACATCTCCAAAATCAATTATACCAACAGCTTTGTTATCTTGAATTATGATATGGTTACAGCCCAAATCATTATGGCATAGCACCTTGACATATTGGGAAATCCGTTCATCATTAAGTATTCTTTTATATAAATCATCAATATATTCTTTTGATTTATCAGGTATTTTATCATAGACCGTTTCCCTTAAAGTCTCATAATCACTTCTATAATCATCAATTACATGTAATTCCAATCCATCTATATCAGGTAAAGGGATAGAATGCATTTCTCTTAAAAACAACGCAATGTCTTGTGCTAACATGTCTTTTTCATCATCACCCAGGCTTTTATAAATGCCAGGAGCCAGCTTATTACCTTTAATCCCTTTATAACCACAAACACTGTATTCTTCGCTATAATACTCAATATCTGGTATTTGTAATGTGATTTTGCCTTTTAGGTAGTTTAATACCTGTATCTCCTTTTTTAAGTTAATTCTTGCTATATCATGTTTTGACTGCTTAAATATGTATTCATTATTTACAAGACAGGCAATACTATCAAGACCCTGCCCTAAAACGGTAATATTGTGAACGGTTAGGTTAAATTCATTCTCAATAATTTTTTTAATATCCATAAAGCTGTGATTTTGTCCTCCTTGACGAAAAGGAAATTAAATATATTTATTTATATCATTTTGGTCTATAACCCTTTTGCCTAATAATGTAACCGCCTGTTTCGGGCATCTGCTGATGCAACGGTAACACATTGTGCATTTATCACTTGAAACAGCAAGTCCATTTTTTATTGAGATATTACCCATAGGACACAAACTTTTGCATAAACCGCAACCGGTACATTTTTGGCTGTCGATTTTTAGTTTATCCGTATACCTTTTTGTTTTCCACCCAAAATATAATCTCTGTCCGAATAATCCTGCCAAATGACAGCCTGTCCCCAATCCCTCTTGTGGTGGTTTTCCGTTTTTTATGGAATGAACTGCTTTATGTATTTTTTCTTCTGCTTTCATTACCAATTCTTTATTCTTTTCGGGGCTACGTTTTAACGCCTTTACATCACCAATGCTGTCTGGCATTTTTAGATGTAAACCACCTGCTATAACCGCACCATAACTGTTTAACAGCCGTGCTAATATTCCTGCGCCGTCACCGCTGAAAAGCCCCATTGTTGCAATAATAAAAACCTTTTTTCCTTTCCAAATGTATTGGTTTGACGTGACATAATCACGCAATATTTTAGGAATATTGCTGTATTGCACTGGATACCCTATCACAATTTCATGATTATTTTTAATTTTGTCCAATGTAGATTTATCTTCAATGGGGAAAATATTTTTACTATTGTTATATTCCTCTAAAAATTTACCGGCACAAAACTTTGTATTCCCTGTACCACTAAAATATATTCCTATCATCATATACCTCCCGGTTTAGATGTTTCAAGGCAGCATCTGTTGGATAGTTGGAATAGG
>DKYP01000167.1:8603-13959 GCA_002499945.1 Lachnoclostridium sp. UBA7097 | reverse complement strand
AAACTGGAACAAAAATACACATTCACTTTTAATTTGCAATAAAAAGTGGTATACTGTTAAGAAAAAATTACAGTTGTAACGTAAAATTGCCCTTATTTAAGGAGGTTGTATGGCATCACTTGGAATACCACAGAATACTATAGAAATTTTAAAAAAGTATAATATTAAGTTCCAGAAGAAATTTGGACAGAACTTTCTCATAGATACACATGTTTTGGATAAAATAATAAATGCTGCGGGGATTACAGAAAAGGATTTTGTACTGGAAATCGGGCCAGGCATTGGGACTATGACACAGTATCTTTGTGAAAATGCAAGGGAAGTAATGGCAGTTGAGATTGACAGAAACCTTATCCCGGTTCTTTCAGAAACCCTTTCAGAATATAATAATGTGACAGTTGTTAATGAAGATATACTTAAAATTGATATTAATAAAGTAGCAGATGAAAGAAACGGGGGGAAAGCTATAAAAGTGGTTGCCAACCTCCCATATTATATAACTACCCCTGTTATTATGGGTATTCTTGAAAGCCATGTGCCGCTTGAGAGTATTACAGTAATGGTGCAGAAGGAAGTTGCACAGAGAATGAAGGCAGAGCCTGGCACTAAGGATTATGGGGCATTATCACTTGCTGTCCAGTATTATTCTGATGCAGAAATTATTGCTAATGTCCCGGCAAACTGTTTTATGCCACGCCCTAATGTCGGTTCTGCGGTTATAAAACTTTGCTGCCATAAAAAAACATGTGTCAGTGTAGATAATGAAAAGTTCCTGTTTAAGATTATACGTGCTTCTTTTAACCAGCGCAGGAAAACGCTACAGAATGGAATTGTTAATGATGGCAGTACCGGTGTTAAAAAAGAACAGGTGGCAGAGGCTCTAAGGCAGATGGGGCTTGCAGAAACAATAAGAGGGGAAGCACTTTCACTGGGGCAGTTTGCAGAATTTAGCAATATACTTTGGGATATTTTAAAAAGATAGACAAGGAGGAAGAATTTTGGATATACAGCAAAGAATCAGGAAACTCCGTAACTGCATGAAGGAAAATGGCATTGATATGTATTATATCCCGTCTAATGATTTCCATAATTCAGAGTATACAGGTGATTATTTTAAATGCAGGGAATTTATATCGGGCTTTGACGGTTCAGCAGGCACGGTTATTGTAACAATGGAAGAAGCAGGGCTGTGGACTGACGGAAGGTATTTTATACAGGCAGAAAGACAGCTGGAAGGAAGTGGCATAAAACTTTATAAATCAGGTATGGAAGGTGTAACCAAAGTAAAAGATTATATTATAGAAAATCTTGGTGCAAACCAGGTGCTTGGTTTTGATGGAAGGGTAGTGCCTGCGGCATGGACAGAGGATATACTGGAAAGCTTTGAAATTACAGGTGCAAAAATTAACAGCAGCCTTGATTTAATTGGAAGGATATGGAATGACAGGCCGCCATTAAAGCCAAAGCCTGTAATGCTTTTAGATATATGTTATGCAGGTGAAACAAGGGAAGATAAGATTGCAAGGATAAGGGAGTATATGCAGAAACATGGTGCAGACTACCATATTATTACTACCCTTGATGACATTGCATGGATTTTAAATATAAGAGGGGATGATATCCATTGCAACCCCGTAGTTTTATCTTATCTTATTATTGGAATGGATAATATTATACTTTTTGCAGACCAGAAAGCATTTGGCAGCAGTGTATCAGATGCACTTGCAAGGGCAGGGGTTTCAATTAAAGAGTATAATGGCATATATAGTTATGTAAAGAATCTGGCGGGCAGCAGCAAAATCATGCTTGATAAGAATACTGTGAACCAGTCTGTAGCAGATAATATCCCAAAGAAAGCCCATATACTTGATATGGTTAATCCGTCTGTCTTATGGAAAGCAGTTAAAAATAATATAGAAACCAGCAATATTAAAGAGGCGCATATTAAAGATGGTATTGCAGTTACTAAATTTATATACTGGTTTAAAAAGAATATGGGGAAAATCCCAATGTCAGAAATGAGTGTAACAGAGAAGCTTGAAGAGATAAGAAGCAGAGGGGAGAATTATATAGGCCCTAGCTTTGATACAATAGCAGGCTTTGGAAGTAATGGGGCAATAGTGCATTATTCAGCTACTCCTGCAACAGATGCTTCTATAGAGCCGGATAACATGCTGCTTGTAGATACAGGCGGGCATTATCTTGAAGGGACAACTGATATAACAAGGACTATCCTTACAGGGAAGCATGCAACAGAAGAACAGAAGAAATATTATACTGCCGTCCTGCGTGGCAATTTAAATTTATGTGATGCACATTTTCTCTATGGCTGTTCAGGTGTTTCATTAGACTATATTGCCAGAAAGCCTTTATGGGACATGGGGTGCGACTATAACCATGGCACAGGGCACGGCGTGGGATATCTTTTGAATGTACATGAACCCCCTAATTCATTCAGGTTCCGTATACTTCCATATCCTGGGGAAAATGCTGTGTTTGAGGAAGGCATGGTTACATCTGATGAACCTGGAATATATATTGAAGGCAAGTTCGGGATACGTCTTGAGAACCTTATACTGTGTGTAAAACGTGAGAAAACACAGTTTGGGCAGTTTATGGGATTTGAACCGCTTACATTAGTCCCGTTTGACAGGGATTTAATTAATGCAGGTTTAATGGATGCAAAAGAAAAAGAACTTTTAAATAATTACCATAAAAAAGTATATAAAGAAATTTCACCATATCTTGGCAGTGAAGAAGCAGAGTGGCTTGAAGAAGCGTGTGCAGCAATATAACAGAAAGGCAGGTTTAAAGCCTGCCTTTCCGGTAACCTTTCTGGCTGTATTTTATTCTTTAGCCTTACGGTTAATATATTCTGTTTTATATTTTGAGTACACTATTGTCTGGTCATGGTAAAGTCCGTAATACCCGGACATAAGGTAACTTACACTTATTGCAATAAGAAAATATGGCACAGCTTCATAGCCAAAAAGCTCAAATGCTATAAGCATCGAAGTTATAGGGCAGTTTGTTACGCCACAGAATACAGCAGCCATGCCAGTTGCTGCACACATTGAAGGTGAAATGCCTGCAATCTGCCCGAAAAGACAGCCAAAAGTTGCACCTACAAAGAATGAAGGAACAATTTCACCACCTTTAAAACCAGCTTCAAGGGTTAATGCAGTAAAAATAATTTTCCATATAAATGCAGCGGGTTTTACATTTCCCTTAACCGCCTCTTCTATAACAGGAACGCCAGCTCCCATATAATCTGATGTATGGAGGATTATTGTAAGCACAATTATTATAAGGCTTGATACTACTACCCTTATGTATGGGTTCTTTAACTTGTCCCTGTAAAAATCGCCTAAGGAGTGTAACACTATACAAAATATTACACTTAACCCTGCGCAGAAAAGGGCAAGAATAATTATCTTTATACTTGAAACCACATGGAAACCAGGTACATCAAGTATTGTAAATACATCTGGCCCTATCCCCATATGTACAGCAACTTTAGATGCCACAAGAGAAGAAAACACACATGGTACAAGTGCAGCATAATACATAACACCTACACTGACAACTTCCATTGAAAATATTGCAGCGGCTACCGGAGTTCCAAACATTGCGGAAAATGCAGCACTCATGCCACACATAACCACTATTCTTTTGTCCTTATCATCAAACCTGAACCATCTTCCAAGCTGGTTTCCTATACTTCCGCCAAGCTGGAGCGCTGCCCCTTCCCTTCCTGCTGAACCTCCAAAAAGATGTGTTATTATTGTAGATATAAAAATCAGCGGTGCCATTTTAAAAGGCAGCTCCGTTTCTGCATGTATTGTAGAAAGCACAAGGTTAGTACCTTTGTCATTTTTATATTTGAAAACACTATATAAGAATACAACAAGTATCCCTGCCAGCGGGAGTAATAAAATTATTGCAGGGTTCCCAGTCCTGAATTGTGTTACTTTACGCAGGCAGAATGCAAAAAATGTACTAAGACCTCCCACTACAAAGCCTATAAAAACTGAAAAAACAGCCCATCTTGCAAATAACATAAAATTTCTTGTAATCCTTCTTGCATAAAATTTATACATTTCCGCACGCTTCATAACTGCCTCCATATTTTGCTATACTTTGAAAATTCTTAATTTTACAGATTATTATAGCGTATTAAGAATATATCTGCAAATATTTAAAGCAGGATTACATAAATTTTCCATTGACTTTATGTTTTTATATATTTATAATAGTAATAATTACTGATAAGGAGGTGCATAATGCCAGCAGTACGTTACAGCAGACAAAGAGAAGCAATTAGAAATTATCTTTTATCAACAACCCTGCATCCAACAGCTGAAACAGTATACAATAATATAAGGGAACAATTCCCCAATATCAGCCTTGGTACAGTATACCGCAATTTAAATTTCCTTGCAGACCATAATGAAGCATTGAGGCTTAACTGCGGTGACGGGCTTGTACACTTTGACGGGTACACAGACCCGCATAACCACTTTTTCTGCCGCCAGTGCAAATCATTATCAGATATAGAAATGGATTCTATTGAGCATATTGATAAAATTGCCAATGCAGGGTTTAATGGGATTATAGAAGGACACACTGTTACATTTTATGGCATCTGCCATGAATGTATTAAAAAACGGCATAAATACCCAGATAAAAAAATTTAAAAAACATATTGACAAGAAATATCTTTAATGATATTATAGTCAGGAAATCAGTAATCATTACTATTAACAAGAACAATCAGGTATTTATATACTTGAAATTATATAAAAAAGGAGATACAATTATGGCAAAATATGTATGTACAGTATGTGGTTATGTTTATGAAGGGGATTCAGCACCAGAAAAATGTCCACAGTGCGGTGTTGGCGCAGACAAATTCAAAAAGCAGGAAGGTGAAATGAGCTGGGCAGCAGAGCATGTATTAGGTGTTGCAAAAGGCGTTGATGAAGAAATCCTCCAGGGACTCCGTGACAACTTTAATGGTGAATGTTCAGAAGTCGGAATGTATCTTGCAATGGCAAGGGTAGCACACCGTGAAGGTTATCCTGAAATCGGGCTTTACTGGGAGAAAGCAGCTTATGAAGAAGCAGAACATGCAGCTAAATTTGCTGAACTGCTTGGTGAGATTGTTACAGACAGCACAAAGAAAAACCTTGAAATGCGTGTAGAAGCAGAATGTGGCGCAACAGAAGGTAAGATGGCTATTGCTAAGAAAGCTAAAGAACTTGGCTTAGATGCAATCCATGACACTGTACATGAAATGGCAAGGGATGAGGCAAGACACGGAAAAGCATTTGAAGGTCTGCTGAAGAGATACTTT
>DKYP01000167.1:8010-8323 GCA_002499945.1 Lachnoclostridium sp. UBA7097 | reverse complement strand
GAGGCAAGACACGGAAAAGCATTCAAGGGCTTGCTTGAAAGATACTTTGGTTAATAAAAAGCCTTGTTTTTAAAAGGAATTTAAATAAAAGGGAATGAATCTGGAAGGGTTTGTTCCCTTTTTTATTGTCCTTTTATTTGTCCTTTATTATTAAGGGTAATCTAATAACAACTATATATTTACAAATATTGCTAAACAGCTTATACAGGAAATTACCAGTATTGATTATATAAAAACTTTATAAATATCTTGCAGAAGGCAGACAATAGCTATTCATATAATACTATTGTCTTATTTTTTATTACGGCTGAAA
>DKYP01000167.1:0-7761 GCA_002499945.1 Lachnoclostridium sp. UBA7097 | reverse complement strand
CTTATTTTTTATTACGGCTGAAATAATTATATATTAAAAGCAGAAAAAAATTTTTCCCCAGAAATAAAAAATTTTATTTTTTAAAACTTTTTTGGTGCTTTATGCGTTATAATAATAAAGGACAAAAAACAACTATATTTTTCCTGGTAATGCCAGGAAACAAGAAAGGGGAAAAATATGATACAAAGAAAATTAAAAAAAAGATTAGGGAAACTAACCAGAATACTGGTAATTGCTATATTATGTGCAGGGACAGGGATAAACGTTCCGGCAGATAATAGTCTTGCAGCCGCTAGTAAATGCACGGAACACAATTATATTATACAACAGACAGCTGTACCGGGTTCTGGCAAAACAACAAAAGTCTGCCAGGAATGTGGCGATACACAGGAGATGACTATACCAGCCAGTATAAATTCAATAGCCTGGATAAAAGACAATGTAAATTCAAATTCACCAGAAACTCATTCAATATGTGATAAGGGTGAACAGATAGAAATTTATGTGTCATGTAACCCGTCTGATGTGGATAATAAAGAGTTTGTAGTTGAAGTTTCAGATACTTCTGTTGCAGTTCCATCAGCCAGGGAAGGTTATGCTGGTGTCCTTAATATAACTGGTTCTGGTGAACTGACAGTAAATGTGCATGCAAAGTATGACCCAAGTATAGAGCAAACATTTACATTTACAATAAAAGATATACCAGAAGGTGCAGTAAATTATGGGACGCAGAAAGGCTATACCGGACTTGATGCACAGTACCACACAAAGGAAGAAATAAGGAATTATTATTTAAAACATCCTAATTATAACCTTGAGCCTGAATATAAGGTAAAACCGTTATTAGAGGCACCTTATACAATAGGGGAACTTACAGAAGAAGCTAAGCAGGACGCACTGAATTTATTAAATATCTATAGATACATAACAGGTGTTCCAGAAGTTTCTATTACAGAAAAAGCACAGAATTATGCACAGGCAGCTGCTTCATTTTTTGCACTTACTGATTACCGTTCACATGTATTATCAATGGCAGATAAACCAAAAGATATGAGTAAAGAAATATTCAAACAGGCTTACTATGGTGCATGGAATTCTAATATTGCAAGTTCTATGAAATTAAGTGAAACTATTGTTGCATATATGCTTGAAAGTGAAAAAGATTATAATAATTTTGGACATCGTATGCAGCTTTTAAAGTACAATTATAAAGAGGCTGGTTTTGGCATTGCACGGTCTAAGTCAGGCTGCTTACATTCTGCTACTTATGTAAATGCGTATATGTCAAAAAATAAAATTATATCTTATCCTGGACAGAACCAGCCGCTTGAATATTTTGGAAATAATTATGCGTGGACTATAGTTTTTCCTGAAGAATCATATAAAACAAAGATAAATGTTAAATTGACAGATATGAAAACAGGACAGACATGGAATTATAAAAATGGTTCAGATGGTTTTTATATAGACACTAACAGCGGTGGCGGAGGTACTTGTGTAATATTTTTTCCAAAAGATATTGAATATAAAGAAGGAGATTGTTATAAAGTTGAAATAAACGGAATAACAAATCCAATTTCTTACCAGGTCAATATGTTTTATCTGGCAGATGGGGATTCTATTGAAAAGGCAGACGTAGGTCTTTTTATGCCTGCGGGAAGCTGTACATATATTGGAGAGGAGCAGAAGCCTCCTGTAAAATATGTTAAACTGGGGACAGTGCCTTTAAAGGAGGGCAGGGATTATACTGTGGAGTACCAGAATAATGTGAATATTGGGATAGCAACAGTAAAAGTTACAGGAAAAGGACGTTATACAGGAACTGCTACTAAAGATTTTAAAATAGACACATATAATGGTTTAAGGTTTAACGTAGGTGGTTTTGTTTATACTGTTACAGGGAAAGATGAGGTTTCATGTACAGGATTTGTTAGTAAGAAAATTAAAAAAGTTAAAATTCCAGAAACAGTAAAAATTGGTGGTAAAGATTTCGTGGTAACTTCAATAGGGATATCTGCATTTACGAGTGAAGATATAAAAAGTGTAAATATTGGCTCTAATGTTAAAAAAATTGGAAAATGTGCTTTTGAATTTTGTTATAAACTTAAAGAAATAACACTTGGAAGTGGTATTGAAGAAATTGGCAAAAATGCTTTTAAAGGAATTAACCAGAAAGCAGTAATTAATTTGCCAGCAGGCCAGTTTTCTAAATATAAAAACCTGCTTAAAAATACAGGACAGGGGAAAAAGGTAAAAATTAATAAAATTTAAAATACAACAGCGAATTGGCGCAGGGCTTTTTCAAACATACTGTCACCGTCGGTTCTTAACTAGTTTTCACTCACATAAAAGAGGAGGAATACATTGTGTAAGTAAGAAGCCATAAAACAAAAAATAAAAGTATTATTAATATAATACAAGATACATTCAATGGAGAAAATTTATGTAAAAAATAGAGGAAATGGTTCTTTCCGCCCAGAGTGATGATAAATAAGCTTTTAACTGGTTTTATGAACAGATACATAAAAAATTATTATATTATAATAAAAATGCTGAAACAGGAGCAGGATGCAATGGACGTTTTACAAGATACATATATAAAAGTATTGCAGAAACTGTCCTCATTTAAATATACTGGTAGCCAGAGTTTTGCGTCCTGGACAGGCAAAATCGCTTCTAATACAGCACTGGATTTTCTACGTAAAAAAAAACCGCTTTTATTTTCAGATTTAAATACAGAAAATGAAAATATACAGGAACTTGAATTTGAAGATAAATCAGTTGAAAACCAGCTGGAACTTGCACTTGACCAGAAAGAAACTGAAAGGATTGTACAGGAAATGTTAGAGTGCCTGTCTGAGGAACAGAGGGTGTGTGTAATTCTGCGTTATGTCAAGCAAATGAAAATTTCAGAAATTGCACTTGAATGCGGCTGTTCAGAAAACACCATTAAAAGCAGGCTTAATTATGCAAAAAAGCGCCTGCTTGGTGAGCGTGAAGCACTGGAAAAAAAGGGGGATATATTTATACAATGTTGCTCCATTTACATTGCTTGCTTTTTTATTGGAAACTTTACAACTGCCAGACCATTAACAAAAGTTATTTACAGTAAAAAATGAGGAAACTCAAAATAATTATGCTTGATTAATTGGTTATTCTAATTTATAATAGTTTAAATTCAAAAGAATATTGAAGGAGAACTATGAAAAAGAATTATGAAAACTAATCAAATAAAAATTAAAAATGCACATATCCACAATTTAAAAAATATAGATGTTACAATTCCAAAAGAAAAACTTACTGTAATAACAGGTGTTTCAGGAAGCGGGAAATCAAGCCTTGCCTTTGATACTTTATATGAAGAGGGCAAACGCAGGTATCTTATGTTTTCTGATACACAATTTGGAATGGACAGTGTACCATCTTTTGATACAATTACAGGGCTGTCACCAACTGTGGCAGCCAGCCAGTGTACTATACGCCAGTCAAATCCAAGAAGCACTGTAGGCACACGTACGAAATTAAGTGCTGTGCTTGCAATGCTTTTTGCAAGTTATGGGGAGAAAGACCCTTTATATGATGACGGTCTGCCGCTGTCTATGGAGATGTTCCAGAGAAATTCTGCAAAGGGAATGTGTGCCAGGTGTATTGGCAAAGGCCATACAAGAATTGTCTATGAGGATAAAATATATGGGGATATGGAACAGGGAATAGGGGATATTTTAGAGGGCAGGTTTTCTATAATTTCTACATGGCATAATAAAATTAATGATTACCTTAAAGCATTTAACCTGTCACTTGATACTAAATTAAAGGATTTGACAGAAGAACAGTTTATTGCATTGAAATATGGCTCGCCAAAGACTAAATTTGCAGGAGTTAATTTTTTTGCACCAACTGAAAGCAGCACTCTTGAAAGCCTGCAAAATAAGAAAAAAATATCCAGGCGGCAGGAGCTTTTTGCTTTTACGCAGGCGTATGCCAAAGAGGCTGTATGTCCAAAATGCAAAGGCACAGGGCTTGGGGTGCAGGGGATGTATACAACAATATCCGGGAAAAATATAACAGAACTTGAAAATATGTATATTAGTGATTTGCTGCAATTTATGGAAAACTATGCTGCAAAAAGCAATAACATTCTTGCCAGGGAAATTTGTATAAAACTTAGGTGCATGGCAGACGTGGGGCTTTACCATCTTTCTCTTTCAAGGTCTGTGCCAACCCTTTCAGGCGGGGAGATACAAAGGCTGTTTCTTGCAAGTTATATTATTGCGGAGATGAACAGTATTATTTTTGTATTTGATGAACCAACAATAGGGCTTCACGAACTTGAAAAGGGCAAGTTAATTTCAATTATTAAAAATCTTGTAGAACGTGGAAATACAGTAATTGCAGTTGAACATGATGCCAATTTTATTAATAATGCTGACTATATTATTGATATGGGGCCAGGTGCAGGGATAAGGGGCGGTGAAAAGATTTTTGAAGGGGAATATAAGGAATTTTTAAAATGCAGTACCTCAAAAACCGCACCATTTCTTGCAGATAAAAACAGGTTTAAAACCAGAAGCAGTACAAGAACGGCTACAAACCGTAAGCTTGTAATAGAGGGCGCAGATATACATAACCTGAAAAATATAACTGTAAGCATACCGCTTGGTATAATGGCAGGGATAGCAGGGGTTTCTGGAAGCGGGAAGTCAAGCCTGGTTTCGGATACCCTTGTGCCAAAGTTAAAGGAAGCATTGAGGGATAAATGTGTTTCAGATGAAACATATAATCCAGGGGATATTATATGCAGTGCAAGGCTCCGGGGTGTACAGAATATTAAAAAATGTATTGTAATAGACCAGAAACCAATAGGAAGGTCAATAACCTCATGCCCGGCTACATATACAGGGATTTATGACAGGATACGCAAGCTTTTTGCGGAAACAGAAATAGCAAAAGATTATGGATATTCTGCCGGGATGTTTTCGGTTAATTCAGAAGGGGGCTGCCGTGTATGTCATGGACAGGGCGTTATTAACTATCATATTGGAATGGGGAACAGTATAGAAGTAAAGTGCGAAGCCTGTGGCGGTGCGGGCTTTCTGCCAGAGGTTATGGAAGTAGAACTTGATGGCATGAATATAAAAGATATACTTGATATGACAATAGATGAAGCTGCCATATTTTTTAAGGATAAAGACAGGATTATCTGTAATATATTAAAAACCATGCAGCGTGTCGGGATGGGGTATATTACACTTGGACAGAAAACCCCTACAATATCAGGTGGTGAAAGCCAGAGGATTAAGCTGGCTAAAGAACTAAGCAAAGGCAGGAATGCTAAGGATATTTTATATATACTTGATGAACCCACAACAGGGCTTTCATTCTATGACAGCCAGAAGCTTATGGATTTATTGCAGGAACTTGTTGATACAGGAAATTCTGTAATTGTTACAGAACATGACCCATATGTATTATCAAACTGTGACTATATAATTGAACTTGGGAAAGGCGGAGGTTCTGACGGTGGAAATGTAATTGCTGCCGGTACGCCGGAAGAATTAAAGAATAATGAAAATTCAATAATTGGAGGGTATCTCTTTTGAGCATAAATAATAACAGTGCTTTAATAAATTCATTAAACAGTTATATTTTACAAAAACATTACCGGCTTGTAAATAGTGTGCTTCTTTATAAAGATGGCAGACTGGTTTTGGAACAGTATTATAATAAATTTACAAAAGAAAGCAGAAATAATTTAAAATCGGTGTGGAAAAGTATTATTGCAATATGTGCCGGGATATGCCTTGACAAAGGGTTTATTAAAAGCTTTGATGAACCAGTTTCAAATTATATTAATATATTTGACGGAAGCCGCCATCCATACCACAAGATGCTTAAAATAAAACATCTTCTTACAATGACATCAGGGATATACTGGAACGGCGGTGTGCATTACCACTGTCCTATGGTTACACAATGCCTGCGCTCTGGCAATGCGGCAGGGTATATTTCTGATATATATATGAAAGACTTGCCAGGAAATGTATTAGTATATAAAGAGTGGGATGTAATGCTTGCGTCATTGCTGGTACAGAATGCATCAGGCATGAATACTTATGATTTCTGCAATGAATATTTATATAAACCGCTGGGCATACAGAGTGGCAGATGGTTTACCGCACCAGACGGGCTTTGTTATACAATCCCTGGTAATAATTATTCTGGCATGGATGGTGATACAGAAGAGGCAAAGTCAGATTTATCAGCAAGGGATATGGCAAAAATCGGGCTATTAATGCTAAATAAAGGTGTTTACAATGGAAAAAGGGTTATACCAGAAGAACTTGTGGAGCAGATAACTACACCTGCCAGTAAAATACTTGGGCATGAAACTGCACAGGGTACAAAGTGGTTACAGGAATATGGCATGTTCTGGTGGCTTGGCAAGGACGGATACAGTGCAAATGGGTTTGGCGGGCAGAGGATTACAGTATTGCCAGATAAAAAAATTGTCTGCGTAATACAGGCAAAACCTACAGCGTCTGGCAAAAGTTATGATGATTTGCTCCAATATATAATTGAAAACTGTTAAGTATTAAGTATTGAGGGGGTTTTGTGAGGGAAATAAGATATGTAAGTGAAAAGGACCGGAAATTCTGGTACAGCCTTGACAAGCATCTTCCAGAAGACGGGTTTACAGAAAAGACAGAAAGGCATATGGGATATGTATTGTCAGAAAATGGAGTTCCTAAAGGGATTCTTAGATATAATCTTTTCTGGGACAGTATTCCTTTCTGCACAATGCTTTTTATAGAACATAGTGTACAAAAAACAGGCTGTGGAAGGGAGCTGGCCTTATATTGGGAAAGGGATATGAAAGCTAAGGGCCATGGAATGGTAATGGTTTCAACACAAGTGGATGAAGAAGCGCAGCATTTTTACCGGAAACTTGGTTATAAAGATGCAGGCGGGCTTGTAATAGATATTCCAGGATATAGCCAGCCAATGGAAATGTTTATGGTTAAAAAGATTTAAAGCAGGGGGATATTGATGGATAATAAAATAATCTGCTTCCATAATCCAGATGAGATAAACGGATATTTAAGTAACTGGTATCTGTCAGGTTTCACTGTGGATGGCACAGGGTTTTCTTCAATGGAACAGTATATGATGTACCAGAAAGCTGTTTTATTTGGTGATACTGTAATTGCAGGGGAAATATTAAAGACAAGTGATGTGGGAAAGATAAAAGCATTGGGAAGAAGAGTTTCTGGTTATAATGATATTATATGGAACGGGGCAAGACAGATTATAGTGTATAACGGACTGTTAGAAAAGTTTGGGCAGAACGGGGAATTAAAAGAAATGCTGCTTAAAACAGAGGGGCATATACTGGCAGAATGTGCTGTAATGGATAAAATCTGGGGAATTGGAATTAGTATGAAAGATGAAAACAGGTTTGATATAAATAAATGGAAGGGGCAGAATTTATTAGGTTTTGCCTTGATGGAAGCCAGGAGAAGCCTTAAAGGTCCTGCAATATAAAAAGGACAGCATAATACATAAAAAAGTACAGAACAAATGTTTAATTTGCCTGTACTTTTTTTGTATATGGTGCTATACTATAACAACAATAGTTTAAATGAAGAATATTCTTGGTTATATAAGTGGAATTTATTGAGGAGGAATTATTAAGCTAGTAAAAATATAGATAAAAGTGTATATATATGCTTAAATGTATTTAACAGAAAACTAGATGAAAGG
>DKYP01000148.1:17122-17409 GCA_002499945.1 Lachnoclostridium sp. UBA7097 | reverse complement strand
CTGGTTCAGGTGATGTTAATAACACCAGGAATGTTTCAATATATAAAGGGTTAAAAGATGCAGGCGTATGCGTCACAAGCGGGGAATGGATTAAAGATTACCAGAAACGTTATGAAGATGCCAGAAATACATGGAAAGAAAAGGTACTTAAGGATGCAGAAGAAGTGGATAATCCATTTGATGCCTATGCAAAAAATCCATTTTCAATGCCAGAAGGGCGGGATATCACAATAGAAGATATAAAAGATGCCACTACAGCAATTTATGTAATCAGCCGTATTTCTGGT
>DKYP01000148.1:0-16790 GCA_002499945.1 Lachnoclostridium sp. UBA7097 | reverse complement strand
CGCAAGACAGAAGGGGATTATTATTTAAGCCAGAAAGAAAGGAAAGATATTTTATATCTTGGCAAGAAGGATATCCCCATTGTGCTTGTACTGAATACTGGTGCCCCGGCAGAGCTTACTGGTATCTTGCAGGAAGTTCCTGGTATAAAGGCAGTTTTAAATATTTCACTTCCTGGACAGGAGGGAGGCAGTGCTGTGGCAGATGTGCTGTATGGCAGGACAGTGCCATGTGGCAAGCTTACTACAACATGGGCAGTGCATTATGAAGATTACCCTTCTGCTTCCAGCTATGGCTATCTTGATGGAAATCTGGAGAGAGAAGAATACAGGGAAGGCATTTATGTTGGATACAGGTATTTTAACAGTTTTGGGATAAAACCACTGTTCCCGTTCGGGTATGGGCTCTCATATACATCCTTCCAGATAAAATTTGAAGATATAAAGGTAACAGAAACCGGGATTAAAGTTATAGTTAATGTAGAAAATACTGGAAAGCATTATCCAGGGCGTGAGGTTGTACAGGTATATATAACACCGCCACAGACAGGTATTGCAAAAGAATACCAGAGGCTTGCCGGTTTTGCAAAGACAGATGTCTTAAAACCAGGGGATACACAGCAGATTATAATTGAAATAGAGCAGAAGCAGATTGCCAGCTTTTCAGAACAGATAGATGCGTGGATTATTGAAAATGGCAGGTATGGTGTATGGACAGGAAATAGCAGTGTTTCTTTAGAACCTGTGGCATTACTTGAAGTTAAAGAAACGGTTTTGCTTGAACATACAAGCAGTATATGTAAAAAAATGGCAGCATTCCAGGAACTTGGCGAAGCAGAGTATGCAAAGGAACAAAACAGCCAGTGGCTTGCACTTGCAGAGGAAAAAAACGTTCCTGTTTTTACATTTAAACCGCATAAAGAGGAGAAAAAAGAGTTTAAAACACCATATGCAGGTGAAGGGCAGGCAGAAGAATTAATAAAATTCCTGCATGGAAAGATTACAGAAGGAACAAGCCATCTTGGTTCTGCCGGAATACTTGTGCCAGGTTCTGCAGGGGAAACAGCAGAGATACCAGAAGGTGCAGGTAAAGAACGTTTAATAGTTATGGCAGATGGGCCGGCAGGACTGCGCCTCCAGCAAAGTTACGAAGCAGACCACAAGACTGGGAAAATATATTGTGAAGGTGTCCTTGGCTCTTTAGAAAATGGTTTCCTGAAAGAAAGGGAGCATCATAAAGATGCAGATACTTATTACCAGTATTGTACAGCATTTCCAGCTGGTACAGCACTTGCACAGACATGGGACCCGGGGCTTCTGGAGGAATTTGGCAGGGCAGTGGCAGAAGAGATGGAAGAATTCCATATAGGGTTATGGCTTGCGCCAGGCATGAATATACACAGGAACCCGCTGTGCGGGCGGAATTTTGAATATTATTCTGAAGACCCGTTATTATCAGGAATTATGGCAGCAGCAGTAACTAATGGTGTACAAAGCAATGGAAAATGTGGTGTAACAATTAAACACTTTGCCTGCAATAACCAGGAAGACAACCGTATGGGTGTTGATGCCTGCATTTCACAGAGGGCACTTAGGGAGATATATCTCCGGGGGTTTGAAATTGCAGTAAAGAAAAGTGCACCAGCAGCAATTATGACTTCTTATAACCGTATTAACGGGGTATATGCATCTAACAGTAAAGATATCTGTACAACAGTTGCCCGTGGGGAATGGGGCTTTAACGGGGTATTTATATCTGACTGGAATACAACAGTCCCTGAAGATGGAAGTATTCCCTGGAAATGTGTGGCAGCAGGTAATGATATTATTATGCCAGGAAACCCTGGAGATGATGAAAACATACGTAAGGCATATACAGAGGGGAAACTTGCGGAAGAGGATATAAGGGCCTGTGCAGGGCGGGTAATTGCATTAATAAATAAGCTTGGAAGCTTATATTAATAATTTTTATATTAGAAAAGGGCATATATCTGATATTTTTATTCCAAATCTGATATATGTCTTTTATTAAAAGAAGTAATATTATCAAAAATAAGTAAACGGAGCCGGATGCTATGGGAAAAAAGACAGGAACAGCATTTTTAGCCGCTATTGCTGCTATTTTATTAACAGGTGGCTGCCAGGGTGGAAGCCAGTCTGGAGATGGCAGTGCAAAAATCTATTATACTACAATAGAAAGCGGTGATTATTATGAAGGGTGGGCAGGCCAGCTAAAGGAACAGGTAGAGGCAAATGGCGGGAGTTTTGAGGCAGGTTATGCAGAAAATTCTGTTGAAACACAAGTTGCACAGATAAAAAATGCTTTAAAACAAGGCAGCAATGCCTTTTTATGCGGGCTTGTATCCCCTGATATTGCTACTGAAGCTAAAGTGGCAGCAGGAAATGTACCAGTTGTATTTATAAATAATGCCCCGCCAGACAGCCAGTTAGAGAAAAACCGTTATATTTATGTAGCGTCAGATGAGTTTATGGCAGGGCAGTACCAGGCGGAGTACATTTTAGAAAAGTTTGCTTCCAAAGATGAAATTAATGTTGTGGTATTAAAAGGCCCAAAAGGGGCATCTGGTACAAATGGAAGGACTGACGGGCTGAAACAGACATTAAAGGCAAGCGGGAAAAAGATTAACTATGTATTTGAAGATAATGCAGACTGGAATGAGGAAACTGCCAGGGAGCTTACAAGCATGTTTCTTAAAACAGGAAGGCAGGCAGATTGTGTAGCAGCAAATAATGATGATATGGCTATTGGTGCAGTTACAGCATTTGAAGAAGCAGGAATAGATACATCTTCTGTACTTTTTCTTGGTGTAGATGCTTCTGCTAACGGATGTGGGGCAATATCTGCAGGGAGAATGGATTTTACTGTATACCAGCCAATGTCCGCACAGATAGAGGCAGCTGCAAAGGCAGCAGGAAACCTTGCTGCAGGCAGGGGGATAGAAGATATAGAAGGTGCAACAGAAGACGGGAAATATATACTGCTGCCTTTTGAAAAGGTAGATGCTGGCAATGTAGCAAATTACCAGTAAAATGCCTGAAAAAATCCAGGAGGTAGGTTGGAAATGAATAAAGCAAAGGAAAATAAAACAGGACATAAAAATTTTATTTCAATAAAGGCAAAGCTGCTTGCAATTATACTGCCTGTAATGGTTTTTATAATTATAGTCCTTATAAGCCTGTCATACTATGTATCAAAAAGGGTAGTACAGTCAAATGCACAGAAACTTTTAAAAACATCAGTAGAAAGCCAGGCTTCTGGAATTGAGGAATGGCTTGATAAAAACCTGGCTTCTTTCTGTATGGCAAAACAGGCATTTGAATGGGTGGATTTAAATGACAAACAGAAGCAGTCTTTCCTTGATGCATATTATGGCTTTAACAGCAATTTCCCAGACGGGATATATATAGCGGATATGGAGGGAAGGATTTATAAAGGACGTGAAGGCGCAAGGCGCAGTGAAGATATTGTTTTACGTAAACCAGACAGGAATGGTAATTACATAAAAGATGGTACTTTTAAAAATAACAAGGTATTAGGTGATGGTGGCAGCTGGCAGTTTTATACAGCTCTTGACGGGGAAGGAAAAGCCGGGATACGGAATGGGGAAGTTTATATTAATACAGATAGTGAAGGTACTGCGGATTACAGCATACAGCTTGTGCAGCCAGGACTGCCAATGCAGGAAGGTGCTGCATATAAGTTAAGCTTTGATGCTTATGCAGATGAAGAAAGAAATATAAAGACAGGGATATCAGCACCAGACCATGACTACCAGCGTTATTTTGAAGATACGGCAGTTGCTTTAACAAAAGAGAAACAGACATTTACATATGAATTTACTATGGCAGGCATGGATGATGCTAATGGCAGGCTTGAATTTAACCTTGGTGCAGCAGGTTCATCTGCCAGCGTACATATAAGCAATATATCACTTGTAAAAACCAGTGAAAAAGATTCTGCAGGAGATAGTGGAGAACCGGGTTCTTCTGATGTGCTGCAGACGGAATGGTTCCAGGAAGCCCTTTGCAGGGTCAATATGGGATTTACCAATGCTTATACCAATGAAAATGGAAAACAGGTTATAAGTGCATGTGGCATGTTAAGGCATGATAATGACGGGATATATGTAATTTCAGCAGATTTATCACTTGATAAAATCAGCGTATATGTAAACAGCCTTGTTAAAATGGAAAATGCGGAATCATTCCTGGTAGATACAGAGGATAACACTATTCTTGCTTCACGCGATACTTCTTTGATTTCAAAGCCATTAGAGGATACTGGCAGCAGTTTTATGGAAGAAGCGGGCAAAAGGATTGTACAGGGCAATCTTGATTTAGCTGAAATAGATGGCAATATGTCAGTTTTTGAAAAAATAGATGGCACAGAGTGGATGCTTGTGTCTTATGTACCTGCAAAGACAGTTTACAAGGATTTGGATTTTATCAGGAACATTATGGCTATATTTGGGATTATTTCCATAACCATACTTGTAATACTGGCTGAACGTATTATCCATGTTGTAATAAAGCCTGTAAAGAAACTGACAGATGTTATTAAGACCATGACAGAAGGTGACTTTACTGTCAGAAGCCGTACAAAGAGCAATGATGAAATAGGTGTAATGGGGCGGTGTGTGGAAAAATTTATTGCAGCAATGTCATCAATGATTGCATCTATAAATGGCGTTTCAGACAGGCTGCATAACCAGGCAGACACCAGCAAGGATGTGTCCGGACAGATGTTTAATGCTTCAAAAGAACAGAACATGTCAATGAAAGAACTTAATAATACAGTCGGGCAGCTTTCACTTTCTATAGGGGAGATTGCACAAAATGCAACAACACTGGCAACACTTGTAGAAGAAACTAAACATGACGGGGACGGCGTAAATAGCAAGATGAAAGAAACAGTTGGTGTTTCCCAGGCGGGCAGGGAGGCTATGCAGGATGTAAGCATGGCTATGAAAGAAATTAACAGTTCAGTAAAAAAACTCCAGTCTGCCATTGATGAAGTAGGCAGGGCATCAGAAGAAATTACAAATATTACAAAAGTTATAGGTGAAATTGCAGATGAAACAAACCTTTTATCCCTGAATGCTTCTATTGAGGCGGCACGTGCAGGTGATGCGGGAAAAGGATTTGCGGTTGTAGCATTAGAAATTGGAAAGCTTGCACAGACAAGTGTTGATTCTGTACAGAATATTGATAATCTTGTACTTGAAATAAAAACATCTGTTAAAGATGTTATAAGCCAGGCAGATGACAGTGTAAAAAGCATTAATGGCAGCAGTGTGCTTATAAGTGATGCTGTAGATACATTTGATGTTATTTTTGAAAATATTGAGATAACTGGAAACCTGATACAAAATATGATACAGAAAGTAGAGCAGGTGGAAGATGTAGCAAGGAATGTTGCCGCAATTTCTGAAGAACAGGCAGCAAGTTCACAGCAAATACTTGCTTCTTCAGATATACTTGTAGAACAGGCAAACAGCCTGATGAAGAACAGTGAAACTGTAGATAAAGAATCTGAAGAACTGAAAGCTTCAGCAGAAGAACTTGCAATACAGATGGGAAATTTCAAGGTATAAAATATTAAAGGAGGAATATATAAAATGGAAACAATACATTTTTTGGATAACGATGGTACTTTTTACATAGAACAGCCAGAGAATTACAGTAACTTGTATTTCCCGGCTGCGAATGAAAACGGAATTAAAAGCTCTTTATCGCCAAATCTGGGAGGGGATATTAAAATAAACCAGAATGCTTTTCTTCTTGAACCAGTAAGCATAGAAAACCTGCATAATAACCGTTCAACCAGAAATTTCTGGTGTACCGTGGATAACCTTGGCGCATGGTCTGTAACGGGGGCATCTGCAGAAGAGGAGAGCAGGAAATTTACAGAATTACAGGATAAAAGCAGCCTGGAAGCAGGCTTTATGTGGCAGGCTGTTACAAGGAAGTCTGAAAAGTACCAGTTAGAAGCTAAAGTAACATCTTTTGTGCCACTTAAACATAATGTGGAGATTATGTACGTAGAACTTAGTAATGCCAGCAGGACAGCAAAATATATTACACCTGTGGCAGCAGTACCTGTTTTTGGCAGGAGTGCAGATAATATAAGGGACCACCGGCATGTCACATCACTTCTGCACAGAATTAAAACTACAGATTACGGAGTATGTATAAAGCCATCATTATCTTTTGATGAAAGAGGGCACCAGAAAAATAATTTAACATATTTTGTATGTGGGATTACTGGAAAAGGAGAAAAACCAGAAAGCTTTTATCCAGTTACAGAAGATTATATAGGTGAAGGAGGTACTTTTACACGTCCATATAAAGTCTTAAAAAATGAAAAAGGTGTACCTTCTGGAACTTATATTGAAGGAAAAGAAGCAATGGGCGGGATACGTTTCCCAAAAATTGTATTAGAGGCAGATGAAACTGTATCATATACAATTATTATGGGAATTACAGATAATGAACAAGATATAGAAAATATTATTAAGGACTGCCAGAATGCAGATGCCATAAAGAAAGCACTGGAAGAAGTAAAGGTTTACTGGCAGGAGAAAGTGAATGCCAGATACTATACAGGAAATAAACAGTTTGACTGTTTTATGCGCTGGGTAAGTTTCCAGCCAGTATTAAGACGTATTTATGGCTGTTCATTCCTGCCACACCATGATTATGGAAGAGGAGGCAGGGGCTGGCGTGATTTATGGCAGGACTGCCTTTCACTTTTAATTATGGACCCAGGCGGTGTGCGCCAGATGATTCTTGATAATTATGGCGGTGTAAGGACTGATGGGACAAATGCTACAATAATAGGAGCCGGGCAGGGGGAATTTATAGCAGACAGGAACGGGATTGCACGTGTATGGATGGACCACGGTGTATGGCCTTTTATAACAACAAAATTATATATTGGCCAGACAGGTGATGCAGACATATTAAAAGAAGAAGTCTGTTATTTTAAAGACAGCCAGGCAGAACGTGGGAGAAGCCTTGACTCTTTATGGGATGCCAGTTATGGGTTAAAACAGAAATGTGAAGATGGAAGCATATATAAAGGAAGCATACTGGAACATCTGCTGCTGCAGCATTTATGTGCATTTTATGAAACAGGTGCACATAACCATATAATGTTACGTGGTGCGGACTGGAACGATGCAATGGATATGGCAGAAGAAAACGGGGAAAGTGTAGCATTTACATGTGCATATGCAGGCAATTTATCACAGATGGCAGGACTTCTTACATTATTACATGAAAAATATGGATGGGAGCAGGCAGAATTATTAGAAGAAATACAGGTTTTATTAAAGGATGATACAGGGCTTTATGAAAATACATCTGCAAAACAGGAAGTTTTAAAAGACTATGTAAGCAAGTGCAGGCATAATATAAGTGGAAAGAAGATACAAGTTACAATACAGGAGCTTGCCGCAAACTTACAGCATAAAGCAGACTGGCTAAAGGAACATATACGCAGCACAGAATGGATTAGCGGCTGTGAAGGTGAAGGCTGGTTCAATGGTTACTATGATAATGACAAGCAGCCGTTAGAAGGGTATTCTGGCGGGAAAGCCAGGATGGTGCTTACAAGCCAGGTATTTGCAATTATGGGTGGTACAGCCAAAAACTGGCAGGTGGAAAAAATCTGCAAGAGTGCAGACCATTATTTATATAATGAAGAAATTGGCGGATACCGTTTAAATACTAACTTTAAGGAAGAAAAATTTAATATGGGGAGAATGTTTGGCTTTGCATACGGGGAGAAAGAAAATGGTGCAGTTTTCTCACATATGACAGTAATGTTTGCAAATGCACTGTACCAGAGAGGGTTTGTAAAAGAAGGATACAAGGCTTTGCAGGCACTTGCAGATACTTCATTAAACTTTGAAGTTAGCAGAATTTATCCCGGGATTCCCGAATATTTTAACGGGGAAGGAAAAGGGCTGTATAATTATTTAACAGGGGCAGCAAGCTGGTATATGCTTACAATGGTTACAGAAGTCTTTGGTGTACATGGGGAAGCTGGTAATATGGTAATCTGTCCTAAACTGGTAAAAGAACAGTTTGATGCAGAAGGAAATGCAGGTATCTGTCTTTATTTCGCAGGTAAAAAGTTTAATATTACTTATAAAAACCCGCAGAAATTAACTTATGGGGAATATAATATAAAAAATGTGGCATGTGGCCAGATACCAGAATTAGAATGTGATGGCACATCAGTATTTATCAGCAGGGAGCATATAATATCCATGCCATGTACAGAATGCCATATTGAGGCAGAGCTTGGCATAATATAATATTTGTTAATCCCCATGCCGCCTCTGGCGGCATAAAAGGAAAGGATAAAAACTACCATGAAGTATGGTAATACTGGTTGCGGTACTTATTCGGGGTTAATCCAACAGTTTTTTTAAAAGTCTGGATAAAATGGCTCTGTGAAGAAAAAGCCAGGTAATTAGC
This sequence comes from Lachnoclostridium sp. UBA7097, assembly GCA_002499945.1. Taxonomy (GTDB): domain Bacteria; phylum Bacillota; class Clostridia; order Lachnospirales; family Lachnospiraceae; genus Butyribacter. The sequence continues at coordinate 8,285 of DKYP01000148.1, read as the reverse complement.
AATATCAACAAGACTGTAATCAGAATATTTAAGCAGGTTTTCTGATTTTTCAATTTTCTTTTCTAAAATATAGTCACTAATAGAAATTCCAAGTTCTTTTTTAAAAAGCCTTGAAAGATAACTTGGGGACAGGCCTGTATATTCAGAAAGGACTTGTACAGTAATTCTTGTATTTAAATGGCTGTAGATAAAATCCATACATATAACAACAGGTTTTGATATTGCAGAGCTTTTTTTCAAAAGAGCCATTTTACCAGTAAAATCAAGAGCCATGCTATGGTGGAGCTGTGAAATTGTTTTTACAGATGTGCATGAATCCATTTTCAGGATATAAAAATCACTCAGGCGGTAAGCCTGTTCTAATTCCATTCCTGCTCCCACGCATTGTCTTGTAATCATTGCAACTGTAATAACAAAATGGTATTTAAGATTAACCAGGGGGTTTGTAGAAAGAATCCCCATGCCATCTGGATTAGTAAAAGTATCCTGCCTGCAGTTTTCCTGTACAAATTCCATATCCCCGGAACTGACAGCATGGTAAAATGAATACTCTTCTTCTAACGGGCGGTGTGCTATAGCTTCTTCATTTTTTTGCAGTTCCTGTTCATACCATTCTTTTCTTAAATTCATATTATAACCCTCATTTCTGCAATGTTTTTGATGGTTCCATCCTTGATGGGACTATGATGTGTATACCAGTATTTTTGTATGCATTTATACATATGCTGCAAATCCAGTTTTATAAAATTAATAATTATTATAGCATGATTTTGATATTTTTGTACAGGGTTTTGTATTTTTGTAAAAGGATAGAGTTTATAATTATTTCTATATTAAAGCTCTTTTTAGATAAAATACAAATTTTAGGAGGTAGTTAAATGAAAAAACACTTATTAAAAGGTGTAGCAACTGCAGCAGCAGTGGTAATGGCAGTACCATCTGTCCCATTACCCGTACAGGCAGCAGCAAAATTATCTGTATCAGGATGTGTTATTTCCAAAGGTGATAAAATTGACCTTGATATAAACGGTGCAGATGAAAAAAGCGGCAAGTACACAACATCAAAGAAAAGCGTAGCATCAGTTACAAAAAATGGCACCATAACAGCAAAAAAAGCAGGCAGTGCTAAAATAACATGGAAGAAAGGCAGCAAAAAGTATACCTGCAAAGTTAAAGTAGTAAAAGCACCTGCACTGAATAAAACTAATCTTGAAATTGCAGAGAACCAGGAAGAAACAGTATCTGTACAAAAATATGGCAATAAAAAATTAACAGTTAAATGGTCTTCATCAAATAAAAAAATTGCAAAAGTGAGTGGCGGAAAAATTACAGGTGTATCTGAAGGGAAAACAACAATCAGGGCGGCAATAAAAGGATATAATAAGACATGGACAAGGGAAATGGAAGTAATAGTAAAAAAAGAAGGCAGCGGAATACCTGCAGAACCAGAAACTACACAGAATCCTGATGTAGAAGAAACACATAAAGGTTATACACTTAAATGGGAAGACGGGTTTAACGGTACTTCATTAAACAGGGATGACTGGAATGTTGAACTGCATGAACCAGGATGGGTAAATAATGAATTACAGGAGTATGTGGATTCAGATAAAAATATTTATATTAAAGATGGCAGTCTTGTATTAAAACCTGTAAAAACTGTTGACAGTGAAGGGAATGTTTCATATACATCAGGCAGGGTGAATACACAGAATAAGCATAACTTTAAATACGGGCTTTTTGAAGCAAGGATAAAAATGCCGGCAGGACAGGGCTTCCTTCCAGCATTCTGGATGATGCCTGCTGATGAAAATCTGTATGGGCAATGGCCAAGATGTGGTGAAATTGATATTGCAGAGGTGCTTGGCAATGAAACCAGTACCTCATATGGTACAGTCCACTATGGCAATCCGCACAGTGAAAGCCAGGGGAAACTTACATTAGACAAAGGGAATTTCTCAGATGAATACCATATTTTCAGTGCAGAATGGGAACCTGGAAGAATCAAATGGTATGTAGATGGCAGGCTTATGCACGAAGAAAGTGACTGGTATTCTGCAACTGAAGGCCAGGGGGAAATTACATATCCTGCACCATTTGACCAGCCGTTTTATATTATTTTAAACCTTGCTGTTGGTGGCAACTGGCCAGGTAATCCTGATGAAAGCACAGATTTTGACAAAGCGGCCCTTATGGTTGATTATGTAAAAGTGTACCAGAAAGACAGCTATAATGAAGATGTAGAAAAGCCAGAGAAAGAGGTTATTTTAAGAGAGCCTGATAAAGATGGCAACTACATCAATAACGGGAAATTCCAGGAGGCAGAAGATTTATCAGATGAAAAAGACTGGATATTCTTAACAGCACTTGGTGGTGAGGCACAAGCAGAAATTAAGGACGGGCAGATTTCAGTTAATACAGTTAATGAAGGCACTGTTGATTACAGCGTGCAGCTTGTACAGCCAGATATTCCTATGAAAAAAGGTGCAACATATAAATTAAGCTTTGACGCATATGCTGATACAGCAAGGACAATAAAAGCAGATGTGTCAGCACCAGACCGTGGATATAAACGTTACTTTGCAGACACAACAGTAGAATTAACAACTGAAAAGAAGACATATGAATATGAGTTTAAAATGACAGATAAAGATGATGCAAACGGCCGCCTGGAATACAACTTAGGCGCTGCTGGTTCTGTGGCAGGTGTGCATATAAGCAATGTTTCTATTGTAAAAATATCTGAAAGCACAGGTGAAGAACCAGAAGAAAAAACAGTCCTTTCAGATGGAAATTATGTCTATAATGGCAGTTTCCAGGAAGGAAAAGACCGCAAGGGATACTGGGAAATTGACAATAAGGCAGGGGCAGAAGTTGTAGTAACCAATACCGATAATATAAGAAGGTTAAAAGTAACTATACCAGAAGGCACAGCAGCAGACAAACCAGTAATTATTTCACAAAGCGGGCTTGCCCTGGCAGGAAACAGCAATTATGCATTAAACTTTAAAGCAGAAGGTGAAGCATCAAAGAGCATTAATGTAAATATAGCAGGAAATGCATTTGAAACGGCACTTACAGGGACAGAAAAAGAGTATGCTTTTAAATTTACAACAGATGCTTCATTAACTAATAAAGATATTGTATTTAAATTTGATAAACCAGGCACATATTATCTTGATGATGTACGTGTTGTAGAAGACAGTTTAATTAAAAATGGAAGTTTTAATGCAGGTCTGTCAGGATATGAACCATATGTAGATGGAAGTGCAAGCGCAGAATGTGTTGTGGACAGCCTTACAGAAGATAATGCAGCAGATTTTACAATAAACAATACAGGTGATGCAGACTGGAAAATACAGTTAAAACAGAATAATATTGAACTTGAAAAAGACCAGTGGTACAAACTTTCCCTTGATGCTAAATCAAACATAGCAAGAAAATTTATGTTTACTATACAAAGAGATGGAAGTACCCACAAGAATGATGACGGGACAGATGACTGGAGGCCATATGCAGACACCCAGATTGTGGACCTTGGCAGTGATTACCAGACATATACAGTTGTATTCCAGATGAAAGAGGACACAGATTGCCAGTCTGTACTAAGCATTTCAATGGGCGCTGTTGACGGGACACAGATTAGTGAAAAACACCGTATATGCATTGACAATATTAATCTCGAAAAGACAGATGCACCAAAATAGCCCTGGATACCAGCAATGCCAGCTCCAGGTAAGGCAGCAGGGGTATAGACACTATATTTTATTATAATAACAGGATTAGAGAAAAGATGTCCGGGAAATACCGGACATCTTTTTTAGAATGCACCAATGAAACCAATAAATAAATTTGTTGTAAAAACAGGGAAACAGTTGTAAACTACAAAGAATGGAAGGTGGCAATTTTTGCGTGCTTATCCCCAGGGAAGACAGCAGGAATAAGGCAGAAAGGTATGGTATATATAAGTTGGCAGGAAATATATTTTGGGTTGTACTGGTTTATTTGCTGGTTATGAATATTATTGGATTATCTGTTATGGGTATAGACAAATCAAAAGCAAAACGCCATACATGGAGAATCCCGGAGAAAACATTGTTTTTAATAAGCATTTTTGGCGGAAGTGCCGGTACATGGGCAGGAATGTATTTGTTCAGGCATAAGACAAAACACTGGTACTTTGTATTTGGAATGCCAGCAATACTTATAGTACATATTGTAATTGCTGTGGTTGTGTTTAACCAGTGGTTTAGGTAATACAGAAAATGATATTTGGTATTGTTCCAGGTTACAGGCAAGAACTTTGGCATTTTAAAGACGATTGACTTTTTTATCTAAATCTTGGCAGAACACTCCCACTTCTAACCAAACGAAGTGAGCGAAAGTGGGAGATGAATGCCAGCTTTTTACTAAAAGCATTGATAACAAGTAAAATATATGCTATAATAGATACACAGGAAATACCCTGAATACGAAAGAAAGGAGAAAAACTATGTATCTTACGTTAAAACAACAAGTGAAACATTTGTCAAAGGAAGAATATAATATTTTGAGGGAATTATGCCATACAGCGAAAAACCTTGCCAATGAAGCAATCTATAATGTCCGTCAGTATTACTTCACAGAAGGTGAATATCTCAAATATGAAAAAAATTATGCTTTGTTAAAAAATAGCCCGGATTATAAAATGCTTAATTCCAATATGGCACAGCAGATACTGAAAGAAGTTGATGGTTCATTCAAAAGTTTTTTCAGCCTGCTTAAGCTTGCAAAGAAAGGCAGGTATTCTTTCAAAGATTGTAAGCTGCCTCATTATCTGCCAAAAGACGGTTTCACCACGCTTGTAATAGGATTTGTCAGGCTGGATGGAAATAAGTTAATTTTACCATATTCCAATATGTTCAGAAAAATGCACAAACCTGTTGGAATCAGGATACCGCCTGTGCTGCTTGGTAAAAAAGTTAAGGAAATCCGTATAATACCTAAAGCTAACGCAAGGTTCTTTGAGATCCAGTACATATATGAAGCTGGATGCATTCAGAGAAATCTTAACAAAAACAACGCACTTGCTTTGGATTTAGGAGTGGATAACCTTGTCACAGCAGTATCAAGCGGGGGCAGGAGTTTCATTATTGACGGTAAAAGGCTGAAATCTGTTAACCAGTGGTTCAATAAGGAAAATGCCAGGCTTCAAAGCATAAAAGACAGACAGGGCGGTAAGCGGGGAACAACAAACCGTCAAAAAATTTTAGCAGGCAAAAGGAACAGGCAGGTCAATGATTATATGAGCAAAACGGCAAAGAAAATCATCGGTTATTGTATCACCCATAATATTGGGACACTTGTTATTGGTTACAATGAAACATTTCAGCATAATTCTGGTATTGGTAAACATAATAACCAGAACTTTGTTAATATCCCGTTTGGAAAACTACGGTCTAAACTGGAATATCTATGTGAACTTAATGGGATTGTTTTTGTTAAGCAGGAAGAAAGCTATACTTCAAAGGCTTCTTTCTGGGATAAAGATATAATTCCTGTATACAATGCAGACAACCCGCAGGAATATCATTTCAGCGGAAAACGCATAAAACGTGGCTTGTATAGAACGGCAAACGGAAAACTTCTGAATGCAGATGTAAACGGTGCATTGAATATCTTAAGAAAAAGTAGAGTTGTGAGTTTAGATACTCTATACAGTAGTGGCGGAGTGGACACGCCTGTAAGAATAAGGGTTGCCTGATTTTCAGGTGGAAACTTAAATACCAATCTTCTTACGAAGCCCCCACCTCTTATCGAGTGTAACGAGTGTAGGTGGGGGAGAGTTCACAAATTATGTAATATATTTTGAAAAAAATTTTAAAAAAGTGCTAAATTTTTTTTCAATTAAGACGAAATACTTTACAAGAGTTATATGTAGTATAGATAAATTTTAAAATGCAGGTTTAATCCCTGGAGATACCAAGGGGCAGTCCAGTAACATCATGGCTTGTCTGGCAGGGGCAGTCCTGTTTTGTGTGGTATTTGTGATTATAGCAGATATATTTGAATACAGTATATACAAGGTGCCGTACCACCTTGTAAGGCTGGAAAGCATAGAATGTCTGTTATGGTACTGTATACCAGGCAGGAGGGGACAGGTTTTGCTGGCATAACGTGGACAGATATTAGAAGCCAGTGCTTGTAACAATTAATTAAATTAATCAATTAGCAAATTTAGAAAAAATGAGGCAGTTGCTAAGGGAATGTAGAGCATGTATTCTTCAAGCTGTGGCGGACATAATCTGTGTTACCAGTTTCTATACACTATAAAAAGCATAATATTTGTATTGTTAATTGTTAAGGGAGATTTTAAATAATTTACAATATGGCAGTAAGGTCTGTTGCAGAATGGGAAAAAGGGTACAAAGACGGATTTTGTACTGGTTACTGCATTTAATAACAGGAATTATAGTGTATAAGGACTTTACCAGGTATTATTACATATGGATTAAACAAGTTTGCTTTTGACGTGGCAGATGTATTGCAACAGCAATACATAATTACCGGACCGGCAGGTCCTGGATAAAAGAATGGGCAAGGTGTGGCAGCGTTGTTACATTCTTTGTATTGTGTATTGTTTTATTTGCAGGTGCATTTTAACTTTGTTTAACTGTTTTCCGTATAGCTCTTTTGGTTGGATGGAACATATTATTTCTATGTATATAATATATTATAGAAGTATTATTATCCAGGCCAGATAAGGATGGATGGCGTTGGATGAATTAACACAAGGATGTAAAACATGTAAGGTAATTACAAGGAGGTATTCATTATGAGAATTAAAAGAGTATTACAGGGGACTGCATTAACAGCCCTTGCAGCAGCAGCATGGATGGGTGCTGGCTCTGATGCATCAGCAGCAGTTAATCCTACAGGGGGTGTTACATTTGATGGCACTAGTTTGAAAATAACAGCAGAAGCTAATGATTTAGAAATAATGACTAGTGTAGCAAGTGTAAGTACAAAAGGCGTTAAGATATCTTCATGGGATGTATATGAAGGTCATACAGCTACAGTAGATTTATCTAAATTAAATGTTACTAAAGATAATTATATTGCAGTTAAAACAGACGATGCAGATGCTTTTTTGGTAAAGATTTCTGCAGCAACAAAGAAGACTAAAGCTACAGTGGATAAAGAAACAGCTAAAATAACTAAACTTGAGGTAACAGAGGGTGCTGATGGTAGTAAAATACAGGTCAGGACAGCACTTGGTTCATATGGAGATGCTGATGCATTTGGAAATTTTGATTTTTCTAATTACCAGTACCAGGGAGCTTCATTATATGTAAGAATACCTGCTACAAAAAAGGAAACAATAACAGCGGAAGCAACTGATCTTGGCAGTGCTGTTAGAGGTGATGAAACAAAATATAAAGTATATGAAGTAGGAACTCTTCCTGGCAAAGAAGCAAAGATTAGTATTGCAAAGCAGGCTAATGGACCTAAAGTTTCTATAGATTATTTAAAAGGTACAGTATCTATTCCTAAGAAGGCAAAGTACCGTGTTGTTAAAGAAGGCGATGCAGCGCTTGTTGCTTCTGATGATGCTATAGCAACTGGAGATAATAAAGCTACACCATCTGTTGATGAACTTTTAGGTAGTGCTGCTAAAGGTGTGTTAGAGGTACGTACAGCAGCAAATCCAGGTAAGAAATGCGCTTCTAAGTGGACACGTGTAGAACTTATTGCTCCAGCTGTATTAGCTGCTGATACTGATACAGTTGCATTCCCTGCTTCTGCTGGAATAACAACAAAGGGTACTATTGTTGCTAGTGGTACTTCTATTGGTGCTGATGTATCATTTACTGACGCAGGCAAAAAAGGTGCTCATAAATACACAGAAGTTGTTATTACAAATACAAAAGGTACATCTATAGAAGTCCAGGTAGGAGATGAGAAAGCAAAGATACTTAGAGAAAATGCAACATTAAAAGTTAAAAAAGATAAAGCTAATGGCAAAGATGTTAAGGTACGTATAGCTGGCGATAAGGCAAATAAGGTAGTGGCAGGTGTATGGGCAAAGGCTGGAACAATTACATTCCCAGCAGATGCAGAAGCTCCTGCAAATTAATTATAAAGAATATCTGTTAGTTAATAAAAATGCATTAGATATTAGATATTGTTAAAGGGGAGAGGATTGTTAATGCAATCCTCTCTTACTATATATGGTACATATATTTAATATCATAACCAATAAATTTTTGTATTTCTGGCTTTTTAAATATCACTTAAGATAAGTT
>DKYP01000115.1 GCA_002499945.1 Lachnoclostridium sp. UBA7097 | reverse complement strand
TACAACATAATTTTTATTATGTTGTAAGTTCTTCTTTTCCGCCCCATTTTCCAACAGCCAGGTCCATGCTATCCAGCTGTTTCTGGTATTCTTTGATTGTTGTCATTATGTAAATTCTTGTTGTTTCAATGCTGCTGTGTCCTAATATATCTGCAAGTTTGGCTATATCTTTACAAGAGTGGTAAAAGGTTTTTGCAAAGAGATGGCGCAGGTTGTGCGGAAATACTTTTTCCCGTTCTACTCCTGCGTCCTCACAAAGTGATTTCATTTCACGCCATATATTGCTGCGGTTTACAGGATTTCCATTTCTTGTACAGAACACTGCCCCCTGCCTTGTGCCGTTTTTATGTATATAGTATAAAAGCCTGGTTTGTAGTGCTTTTGGAATAAGAATCTGCCGTTCTTTTCCTTTGCAGTAAACTATAACTGTTCCTTCGTTTACACTTTTAACAGTTATAAACGCAAGTTCGCTTACCCGCAGCCCTATTGCACATATTGTCTGTATAATCATGGCAAGCTGTATTTTGCCTGATTTTTCAGCTGCGTCTACAAGTTTTTTATATTCTTCTTTGGATAAATCCCTGTTGTTTGGTATAAATGCCCTTTTCTGTACTTTTATGGTTTTTACTTTTAAATCATTCCAGCCCATAAACTGGAAAAAACAGTTGGCAGCTGCAAGAAAGGAATTTATGCTGCCTGATTTATAACATCCCATATTCTGTAAATGTTCTTTATAACTGACTATAAGCTTTTTATTTAGTTCCTGGCCATTTGCATATTCTTTTAACTTATTCAGGTCACAGATATATTTACTGGCTGTTGCGTTGCTTTTTTCTTCTTCATAAAGATATTCCCTGAATTTTTCTACAAGTTTTTCTGTTATTTTCCTCATAATTTCCTCCATCCGCACACGCCTTTTGTGCATAAAGAAGTTTGGGCGTGTGCGCACAAACTTCCTGAGTGAAAAATTTATTTTTCACTCTTTCCTCCATTGGTTACTATATTGGGTTTTACGCAAAAAAATAAAACTCTTATATTTTACATAAGAGTTTTAAAGATATTATAATTATATCAGTTTATCAGGATTTTTTATAGCAAGGTTAAAAAATTGCTGGAAAAATATGAATTATTTCCTGCCTACTGGTCTGCTGTAAACAATACATATTTTTTCTCCCTTGCTGCCCTTTCCCAGAATGGAAGGCTGTCGCAGAACCAGTACCATGTGTATTCAAAGTCCTCTTCATCCAGGGGAAACCCATAGTCTTCTTCATCTATCTTGTAATAGTGCTCCCTGAACCATTCTTTTGTTATTTTAGGAAGTTCTGCCGCCACCTGTGCTACCTGTTCTGGTGTTTTAAGTGTAATAATGTCGCTTTCTTCCCCTTCCGGGATGGTAAATTCCCCGTTTGCAGGTTCTGTTCCATATAATTGCTCTCCAGCAAGGACTGCATAACACAGAGGCCTGCATTTTTCTTCAAAAGAAAGGTTTCCATCTGTAAGTGTACGGTGCATGACGTCCCATGATTTGTCTAATTCCTGTGTATATTCTGGATAATCGTCAAAAAATGTTTCTTCTATTTCTTCATGCATAAAATAAGCACGGTCTTTTCTTGGTACTGCTTTCAGGTTTAATACATCCTGCTTTGATAGTGCGAATAAAACTGCAAGACATCCCATATTTTTTATCTCCTTTTTATTGTATCTGGTATTATAATCAAATTGTAAAATATTTATGCGCAATGGCATTTTCTGCTGTTTTTGTCCCCGGTTATTATTTTTCCCTTTGAATTGCTGTCATCACGGATGATTTCACCAGCAGACGGGACGTAAATATTGCCAGAAAGCGGGTTTTTAATGCTTATAACTGGTGTTGTAATTACAGCTTCTGTTTCTGATTTTTCAAAACATAAATCTGCTTCGTACATTTCACAGTTGGCAAGTTTTAACCCTTTGCAGTAGCAAAGTGGCTGTGTACCGGTAATTTTACAATTTTCAAATGTAACGTTTTCACAGTACCATGCGAGGTACTCTCCTGTTATAATGCTGTTTTTTATTGTTACATTTTTAGCATGCCAGAATGCATCTTTTGTGTGAAATTCACAGTTATCAAAAACAGAGTTTTCTATATACTGGAATGAATATTTGCCATCAAGGTGTACATTATTAAAACCAAGGCTTGTTGAACGCATCATGAAATATTCTCCCTGTGCAGTGCAGTCTTTCATTGTGATATTATGTACTGACCAGCCAAATTCAGGTGAAATAATGCTGCATTCCTGCATATTTATATTGTTACATTCCCTGAGTGCTTTGATTCCGTGGAGTTTTGAATTGGTAATATTTATACTTTCTGAGTACCATAATGCGGCACGGCAGTTTTCTGTCATTTCTGAACCTGATATGCTTAACCTGTGGTCATGCCAGAATGGGTAACGCAGGTTAAAGTAACTGTCTGATACCTGTATATCCTGGCATTCTTTTAATGCACTTTCACCGTCTGCCGGTCCGTCAAATTTGCACTTATTAATTGCCAGCCCGCTGCTTCCATAAAGCGCCCTTTCCATATCAAATATTTTATTTTCAATTAATTCCATAACAGACTACCCCTTTCATCTAATTATATATAGTAACATATTCCCGGTGCGGTATATTGTACCATTCCGGTTCTTGGTTTTCAACTGCTGCCCCTGCCATTATATAAATTTAATATTTCATATTTTTAAAAAATTTGAATATATTATAAAAATATTTTAAATGCTTTAAATGGAGCAATGCAATGCCTGATTGTACAAATTTATATTTTTTGTCAACTGTTGCCTGCCAGCTTTCAGAATGTATGTCTGGGGAAGAACTAGAAAAGCTTACATCTGACCTGCTGGTTTTAGGCTATATGTTAGAAAATATTACTGCCAGGAAGAAAAGCTGTGAAGATTCCAGGTAATTAAATGTGGCCAGATACCTTGTAGCATAACTTCTGTAACATGGTATCTGGCCTGTGGTGCGGGCATAATATTTATAATAATGCTATTGCCAGGTTTTCCTTGAAATAAGTGCTTCCATTCCTTTTGTCAAATTTATCACCAATTATTCCTGCCTGTCCATAAAACCATTGTGACAGGTTTTTACAGTTATATACCCCGTCCTTTACATAAAGCGGGAATGCCTCTGGAAGTTTTAATGTAACTTCTTCTTTAATTTTGGCTAGTTCATGGAAACACACATATGCTCCCTTATAATAATCATAAACTTTAATCTGGTCCCATAGCCCAAGTGCCAGTTTCATGCCAGATGTAAATTTTTCAACAGCTTTGTCTAAATTAGTATATGCAAAACAGCGTATTATTGCGCCAAAGAAACTTAAATCATGTATGCGGTTTTCAAGTTTTACATTCAGCTGGTTTGCATACATAGTGGCTTCTTTTAAGTCACCTCTGTCCAGCGCATCTTCAAGGTAATAATATCTGTAAAGTTTTGGCGCATCATTACAGAAGTTTGTACGTCCTGCCTTTAGCGGTTTGGCATATTCATCTGCTGCTTTCCTGTCGCCTGCAAGTAAAGACATATGTACTGCGTAACAACGCTCACATGCCCGGCAGTCAGAAAGCCCGTCCCTGCCTGTTTTCCAGAATTTCTGGAAATACTGGTACGCCTTTTCTTTGTCAATATACTGCCAGAAACGTGCAAGCTGCCACCAGTATACCTTATGTCCAAGGTTAAACCTTTTGACAAGGGCGTGGAACCTGTCCATCATATCTTCCCACTCTTCCATAGAAACCTGCGGGAGTGCCACTACATTGTCAAGTCCCATCTGTGTAATCATAAGATAAGCTTCAGCCCCTCCGTTTTCGGGCACATTGTCAAGTGCATGCGGGTTTGCCTCATATATTTCTGTAAATTCTGATGCTATAGGCATTGCACTTACAGGGTCTCCATAAAAATATGCCTGGTAAGCATAATCATAACGCCATATAAGCTGGTAATATGCTTCTCCTGCTTCGTCTGCTTCTTTTATATATTCTTTAAGTGCAGTTATTTTTTCTGCCCCTTTTGGAAGCAAATCCAGTATTATTGACATTGCTTCGCCATCAAATGTACTTCCTGCCATTATACCACTCCCTTCCCTATGCCCTGCCTAAGTCTTTCATGTAAAAACCTGTACCATTACGTTTGTCAAACTTTCTTGCTGTTTCTTCTGCCTTGTTATAAAACCATTCTTCAAAAAACTTTGCCGTGTTATTGCCTATATTTAATTCATGTGGCGGATATAATATTTCTTCTTTGCCATTTGCATCTGCTGCCCTGCAGCAGCACCACGCCCCTTTATAGAAGAAATACAATGCCTGCTGGTTCCACATATTAACTGTCCATTTCCAGTACTGTTGTAAAATATTTAATCCTTTCTGCAGGTTAATCACTGACATACAGCGCAGTATAGTACCCACATTGGAAAGGTCGCTTACATCACGCAGGCCTCCCTGTATTAATTTACTGGCAAATGCTTCATGTCCATTGATACTGCCTTCATCCATATAGTGTTCAAGGAATACTGCATATGTCTGCCACGGTATATCATGGCAGACAAGCCCTCCGTTAAATATCCTGTTTGCCATTTCACGTGCCAGTTTTACATCGCCTTTCTTTAATGTATACCAGACTTTCAAATGCTGTTCACATGCATTGCATGCTGAATACATCCCCATCTTTTCATTCCTGAAAAGGTTATAATGCTCTTCTGCTTTTTCTAAATCTATATATGTATAAAATTCCGTGGCAATCATATGCATCCGCCTTATTGCACTGCGCTTTAATGCATTAGCCGACTCTTCCATCTGCGCAAACATTTTTTCACATGTCTGGAGTTCTATCTGTGGCAGTATAATTGAAAGTGATGCCGCTTCCCTTGTTATTGTAAAAACATCATCTGCTTTTGCTGCTTCTGGATATTCTTCTGCTATCTGCATAAATTCCGCACAATAAGGCAGGACTTTAACTGCATCATCATAAAAAGGCACAAAAACTGCCATATCGGCGCGCATATGAAGCCTTGCATAAGGGTCGCCGGATTCGTCAGCTTCCTTTATGGTCTTTATATATGCAGCGGTACGTTCAGGGCCTGGTGCTGTATTGTTATGTATATTCCAGAAAGCTTCCCTTACATCAAATTTCTGTCCCATCGTTTACTCCTCCCCCTGTAAGCTGTATTCAATAAGGTTTAACAGTTCTTTGTTTAAAACTTTTAATTCCCCTCCCCTTAAAGGATGGCCTCCCGCAAGAAGTGCCTGTACATAGAGCACACCTGCAACACTTTTTAATAATGCTTTGTCATCTATCTGTACAAGGCGCTGTACCAGCGGGCTGTTAAGGTTCAGGTATAGCGTGGCAAGTGGTTTGTCTTCTACACTGTTGATTAGTGAAGAAAGTGCATCAGAAAATATATTGGAAGTGCTTTCTTTTGCAGATTGTAACTGCCTTAGGAACTGGACTTCGTCACTCATTGAATAAAGCACTGGCAAATCCATTGGCAGGAAACGCCTTATTTCCGCCCTGCAGTCAAATTTCTTCAGTACCTTGCCTGCAATGGCAGTGAAAAATCCCACACGCTGGTATTCAAATGAACTTAATTCTTCTAATACAAGGTCCATGCTGTCTTCCTGGAAAGGCTCTAATGGAAGTGAAAACATATTGGCAAGTTTCCTTACCAGTTCTTCGTCGTTTGTATACCCTGTACATATTAAAAGCCTGCCCTGTGCCATAAAAAGCGGCCTTAACTGCTGGAATTTCGGGACTGAACTGACCCATGCCGCTTCACCAGCATGTTTTAAAAAGATTCCTGTACGTGTCCCTTCACTTGTTTCAAATGGCAGGTAATCTATAAACAGCCGGAACATCCTGTCATCCCATACAGCCATTGACTTAATGGCCTGTACATGGGTATTGACAATAACCTGTAAACGGTCCTGGCTGTCTTCTGCCAGCCTTTCAAGATAATTCCTTACAGCGTCTTCAAATTCATTCCTTGCTTCTTCAAGTGCAGCGTCCTCATAGAAATCCTCACGTGATGCTGTAGGACGCAGGTTTCTTGTATTTAAAAAACAGCGCAGGAAAAATGCCCAGGAAGGAAGCAGTGTATTTACTTCTTCTGTAAGAAGCATCTGTTTTAAATAAATACGGTGTCCGCTTTTAATTGATGAATCAGTACGGTAAGATAAAATATATGCCACACCGCTAAGATGTGGTGTCTGTATTGGTATTGCATCCAGAAATTCTTCATCAAAAAGCCAGTTCCCAAATGATAAAAGCTGGCTGCGGCCTATGCCTGAGAAATCATGTGGTACATTGTTAAGCCTTTCAGGATTTCCTGACATATATATAGGTACTGGAAGTGCAAGCCCGTAATACCTGGCAAGTTCTGCAACTTTTTCCCTCTGGAAATAATTTTCCTCACCCTTTTTTGCTTCCAGTATTACAGTTGTGCCTGCCGCCCCGTTTGTTTTATATATAAGGGAGTCCATATCAAGGGGCTCTAGTGTATATGTACCGTCTGGAAGCCCTGTCCACACATGCGCCTGGCTTCCGTCTGCTGGTATTGTATGTACTACTATGGAATCAGATACCATAAAGCAGGATAAAAGACCTATGCCGAACCTGCCTATGTAATCTTCTGGAATCTGCCCGTTTACAAGCTGTGTCTTGGAGGACTGCCCGATTATGGCAAGGAAACGGTGTATTTCTTCTTCAGTAAGCCCTGCACCGTTATCAGAAAACTCTATTCTCCTGCCCTGCACAACGTTAATTGTAATGACCCCGCCGTCCCATTCCGGCTGCCTCTTCTGGCGCATTGTAATGGCATCAACACCATTCTGCAGAAGTTCCCTTATAAATACATCAGGACTCTTATATAAATGGTTGGATAATATATCTAACATCCCCCCAAGGTTTACCTGGAAGTGGTAGCGGCTGTTTCCTGTACTTTCGGAAATGGCTGGAAGTTCCTTTATACCGTTGTCTTCCTGGACATTTTCATTTGTATTACTTTCATTTGTGTTGCTTTCATTTGTATTATTTTCTGTATTATCTTTATCTATATTTCCATCTGTATTATTTTCTTCAGGGACTGTAAAACCAAGTGCTTTTATAAAGTCCTCCATCTGCCATGCATCATAACCATATTCATCTCCGGGATAAGCTTTCATGTCTTCTGTATCTTCCCAGAAACACAGGTAACGGTTTAACCTTGCAGCAGGCACGCCAAATACTTCCTGCAATATCCCGGCATCCCCTGCACTTTTTATAACCTCTTCTTCTGTTACATCACCAAAATAATCAGGTATAGGACAGAAACGGTCTTTTTCCATGCCATTCCCATAAAGAAAATATCCCCAGAAATCATCATCATAAATATAACAAAGAAGGACTTCCCCTTTTGATTCCCTTGATAATGCAGAGGCAAGCTCTTCATATCCACACACATCACTGTTAAACTGTACTGTTGTACCCTTTGGGCTTGTACTTATAATGCACTCTTCTGGTACTATTCCATAACTGCCATTGCTGCCAGCAAGGTTTTTAAGATATTTTTTTACAGGAAATGAACCCCTTCCCCGTATTAATGCAGTTTCTAAAAATAATCCCATAAAATTTCCCCCATTAAATCTGATTTCTTTCTATAAGCCAGAAACGCTGTCCTTCTTTATAACCTGCCCCGGATACCACACGTTCCAGTTCTTTTATATAATAATCTGTGCCATTGCGCCTGTCAAAGCTTTCTGCAACAGAAACAGCCTGGCTGTAAAACCATTTCTCCATTTCTTTTGTATTATAAATGCCATTTTCATTCCAGAATGGTACTTTATCTGGAAGCTTTGGAATATACATTGTACTTTCCTGCTTTGAATATTCATGGCATACAGTCCATGCACCTGTAAGGAATGAAAACCACCGTTCCTTGTCCCATAGTATCTCCCAGCCTTCCAGAAGACTTTTTAAAATATTTACTGCCTTTGCCTGTGATGTAAATGCAAAACAGCGCATAACTGCACCAAAATACCCTAAATCCGTAGGGTCATTAATACTGCTTGTCCTGTACAACGATTCTGCAAGTGGCACAGCTTTTTTTAAGTCTTTATAATCAAGTGCCCGCTGTAAATAAACCTGCCATACATTACGTGGGACATCATGGCACTTTAATGTGCCATCAAATATAGGGCGTGCAAGCGCATCTGCCCTTGTTATATCGCCAATCCTGTAAAAAAGCCGCACCATATCCGCCTGTTCACATGCCTTGCAATCGGAACAAATGTCACGCCGTGTATTTTTAAACAGATAAAAATATTCCAGTGCTTTATTTGTATCAATTACTGAATAAAAACGGAATAACCTCTGGTAATAAAGTCTTCTGCCAAACCTGTTATAAAGAAGCATCTTTTCCAGTGTCTTTATTATTTCTTCCGCCTGTGGAAGTGTAATCTGTGGCAGGTAACATAAAACCTCAAGGCAGTAATCGGCCATATATTCAATTCCATCAATACCGCCGGGAGGACACCACTTCTCCTCTTCTTCACGGAGTGCAATATATTCTGCAACTACAGCAAATACCTTTCCCTGGTCACCGCACCTCATAAGTTCACTGGCATACATCCATCTTAAATATTTCTGCAGGTGGTGGCTTTTAATAATATCTGCACGCTTTACCAGACTATATAATATTTCATTACGCGCCTTTGAAGGGGGCATATTTAAAGTCTGTTTATAAGCCTGCCTTATCTGTTCTTCTTCTGTCATATATCCTCCCCGGAAACCCAGAGGACTGGGTTATATTGTATATTTTAACATAGATAGTGTTTTTGGGGAGATGCCTTTATAATTTATAGATTCCATATATCAAGCCTGTTTAATATACCATCTACATCTATTCCATTATGTGTGCTGTAGATACGGCAGATTTTCTCTGCAAGTTCTTCTGGTATGCCATTCTTTCTGGCTATTTCAGGTATACCCTTTCCCATGTCCATATCTTTTATTATCTTACGGACAAGGCTGTACATATCTTTATGTAGTGTCCTTTCTCCCTCTTCTGCTGCAATGGCTGTATCCTGCATATGCAGGCAGTCTTTTTTCTCCACATAAAATTTATGTGCCTCTTCATCAAGTGTAATTACTGCCATGGTGGCTGCCAGCCTGAAGCGTCCTGGACCGCAGCTGCCAGGATTTAAATATAATACATTTCCTGTATATTCTTCTTTGTATTTATGTGAATGCCCATAAATTATTATATCTGTCCTGGAAATATCTGCTTTTATATGCTTTTTGTTGTGTACCATATAAAAATTAAATCCATATAATTTAAAATACAGTTCCTCCGGGATATCTGCTGCCCATTCACCATCAGTATTACCCCTTACCACATATAATGGCGCAATTTTTTTAAGTGCCTGTGCCACTTCCATACTGTCTATATCACCAGCATGGAGTATTGCTTCACAAGTGCCTGCCTGCCCTGATACTTCTTCCCTGAGCCTGCCATGTGTATCTGATATAACTGCTATTCTATGCATAAAACCCCTTTACATAATTAAACAGGTGCAAAGCTTCTGTTAAAAACTTTACACCTGCCATAGTTTACTGGTTATTATTTATAGTGTACAGCTTTTATTGGTTACGCAGCCTGAACTTGCTTAAAAGGTCTTTCATGAAAGCTGCCTGGTTTGACAATTCTACACTTGAAGCGGCAAATTCTTCACTTGTGGCGGAATTTGTCTGTACTACACACGAAATCTCATTAATTCCCTTTGTTACCTGTTTTATTGATTCAAATTCTTCTGTAGTTGCCTGTGTAATTAAATGGACAGATTCCAGTACATGGTTGGATATTTCAACTGTCTTTGTCAAAGAATCTGACACACTTTTTACAATACTGCTTCCCTCATTAACAGTAAGTATTGAATGTTCAATAAGGTTCTTGGTTGCTTTGGCTGCTTCATCTGATTTGGCAGCAAGGCCACGCACTTCCTCCGCTACTACAGCAAAACCCTTGCCTGCTTCCCCGGCACGGCTTGCCTCTACAGCTGCATTTAATGCCAGTATATTGGTCTGGAATGAAATATTTTCAATTGTAGAGATAATTTTACTGATTTCATTGGAAGATTCTGATATATTCTCCATTGCCACAACCATATCATTCATAAGGCTGACGCTTTCTTCAACCTGCCTGCCTGCAAGTTTTGACTGGTTGCTTGCCTGTTCACTGTTATGGGCATTATCCCTGGAATTATTGGATATTTCTGATATTGTGGAGGCAAGCTGTTCCACAGAGCTTGCCTGTTCAGTAGCACCCTGTGCCAGGGACTGTGACCCGTTTGACATCTGTGCTGCTTCACTTGCAACCTGGCTGGCACTGCGCATAATCTGCCCAAGTGTGTTACTTAAATTGCCATTAATAATACGTAATGATTTTAATACCTTTTCTAATTCCCCTACATACAGGCTTTCATCCCTTGTTTTAATATCAAAATTGCCATTTGCCATTTCTTCTAATATATCACATTCATCACTAATAATCCCAGACAGCACATGCTGGCTTCTCCTAAGGTCGTTACACATCCCGCCAAGTTCACTGCGGCTGTTATATTTTACAGGAATATCCAGCTCACCCTTGCTAAAGCCTTTAAGTGCAATACTTACCTGCTTTACTGGCTGTATAATACTTTCAATAAGACATACAGCTATAAACATTGTTAAACATGCAGCTATTATAGTTACTATAATCATTATAGTCTTTGCATGGCTAATCTGGCTATGCTGCTCCGCAATAATCCTGTTCTGTTCTTCTGACAGGCTGGAAGATATATCCTGTACAATGCCAATCATATCATTCAGCTTTGGTGTACAACTGTTCTTAATAAGCCTTATGGCTTCCCTCTGGTTGTTGGCTTTGATTGCACTAAGGATATCCGGCACTTCATTGTACCAGTCTTTCATGGCAGTAATATAGTTATCAACTTTGCCATCAGATAACGGATAAACATTAGTAATCTCTGTTGTACATTCTTCAAGCCCTGCCAATGCTGCATCTATGTCATTCTGGAGTTTTTCGTTGCCAGTGGTATCCTGTGGGTCTAATGCCATATCCCTTATATTCCTGGCAGCATTGTTGGTGTAAATACGGCACTGTAAAATCAGCTCATTTGCCCTTACCTGCCTGTTGATAATGCTGTTATATGTATTACCCTGGTAATCTATTATAAGCTGCATTACAACAATAATGGAAACGGAAAGTATAATAGTAATACCGAATCCCATGGCAAGGCTGGTCCTTACTTTCATGTTTTTTAACATAATAATCCTCCATTCCGCCGCCTTTGGCCGGCGGCACAAAAAGTATAGTGTATCAATACGCTTTAGAAAAACGCTACATTTTTCACACTATAATCATACAATTAAACCGCAAAATTTTCAATGCAAATATAAAATAATTTTATGGTAATTTCCTGGCAAGGTATGTTATACTTATTAAAAAGCATTAATCCGCAATTAATCCGCAAAAAATTGCTTTTCACATTTACACAAAATACATTAAAAGGAGTAGTTTTCTATGTTAATATACCTGTGTGATGATTCAGAAAGTGATACCATGCGCCTGGAACACTATCTTAATATATATGCAAAACAAATGAATATGGATTTCCAGCTGGCTTCTTTTTCTTCAAGCATGGAACTGGTCACTGCTTTCAGGCAGGCAGACAATAAGCCGGAACTTATATTCCTGGATATCTTTATGCCAGAATTAAATGGCATGGAAGCAGCAAGAAAACTCCGCAGCCTGCAGTATAATGGAGGTATTATATTTACTACTTCTTCCAAAGAACATGCCATGGACAGCTATGAAGTAAATGCCATTTATTATTTACAGAAACCATATGAACGCAGCCACTTCGAGAATGCAATGTCACGTTGTGGCCCGCTGCTTAAAAAAGCAAAACCACACTTTACATTCGCCTGCCGGAAAAAAATAGTCACATTGCCATATGAAGATATTATATTTTTTGAAACAGGCAAGTCACACACTGTTATCCTGCATGCCGTATCAGGTAATTTTTCCTTTTCTGGTGCACTTACGCAGATAGTGGGCTCTTTCAGCGGTACGGACTATTTTCTCCCGGTAGGGCGCAGTTTTTTAATTAACCTTGACTATGTATCCAGGAAATCAGGAAATGACATTATTATGTCTGATGGTTCCATTGTGCAGGTTCCCTTACGTAAGCGTGGGAAAATCCTGCCAATAATTGAAAACCGGACCAGGAAACCGCCTTTATGAAAAAGGCGGAACTCCAGTGTCCTGCTGTGATATGCTGTCTGCTATCTGTGGTATGCTGTCCACTATTTTCTGCCATTCCCTGCTGGCAGGAGGATAGATTTCTTTAATTCTTTCCCTGTCCTTTATACTGCCAGCAAGTTCCAGATTGTAAAAATAAATGCCAAGTACCTGGGCTCCAATTCCTTTTGCTTCTCCTTTAAGCCTGTGGCATAGAATAGTCCACTTATCCCATAACCTGTCATTTTCCGGCTCTGCCTGCATATCATGGTAAATCCGTTCTAATTTCTGCTGCTGTTCTTTATACTGCCTGGCAAACAGATTTAACATCTTATGGTAAAATACTGTATCCATATCTGCATAGCGCAGTCCCTCTTGTACATTGATTCCAATGTCTTCTGGCAGTATTTCCTCTTCCCTGTCTTCTGTTTCCTCTGTTCCTGCCCCTCCATTTTCTGACATGCAGTGTAACAGAAGCTGTTCTAATTTATCCGGGTCAACCGGCTTTGACAGATAACCAGCAAATCCCTCTGAAAGATACATCTGCTCTGCAACCTTCCCAGCATTTGCAGTTAATGCAATAATTTTTGTATCATGGTTTTTACTGTCTTTTCCTTCTTTAATTTCATGGAAAGCAGTTATGCCATCCATCCCTGGCATCATATGGTCTAACAGGACCAGGTCATATTTTTTGAATATGCAGGCCTGTACGGCTTCATTTCCATCCGCAGCTGTTTCTATTGTGGCTTTTGTCCGTTCCAGAAGATGCTTTAAAACCATAATATTATGGCTGTTATCATCTACTGTAAGAATAGTCTTTGTATGGAAGTCCGGCCATTCCCTTTTTTCTGTATGTCCTGCCGCCTCTTCATTTTCATGCTCTTTCTTCCATGCAGCAACTTCTTCTTCTGATGCCTCCTCCCATTCCAGTGAAACATCAAACCTGCTCCCCTTTCCCTGTGTACTTTCTACAGTAAGTTTCCCGCCCATCGCTTTAACTATCTTTTGGACAATGGCAAGCCCGAGCCCCATCCCGTCCCTGCCGCCTGTGTTGCTCCCACGGCCGAAGTTTTCAAATATATGTTCCAGTTCATCTTCATGTATCCCTATACCACTGTCGCTGACAGAAAATATAACCAGCCTGCCTGCCACACCTGCCTGTGTATTTGCTTCAATCGAAACAAAACCCCTGTCAGTATACTTAATTGCATTAGATAAAAGGTTTGACAGCACAATAACCAGGTTTGAAGAATCACCATTCTGGAACATGTTCTCATCCATAAGTATTTTTTCTGCCTTTGATATAAATAAAAGCCCTTTCTGCTCTGCCTGTGGCCGCATAAGCCCTTCCACTTTACTTAATACCCTGCTTATTTTGTAAGGTTTTTTTACAATTTCCCGTTCCCCGCTTTCAAGCCTTGATGCATTTAGTATCTCATCAACCAGCGATACCATATGTGCACCAGCCCGGGCGGCTTCCTTTGCATAGTTTCTTATCTTCTCCTCACTGCTTTCCCTTATAACCATTTCATTCATGCCAAGTACAGTATTCATAGGGGTACGCAGTTCATGGCTTGCCCTCATAAGAAACTGTGTCTTTGCTTCGTCTGCTTCTTTAAGCTTCTGCATAGTTAAAAGAGCCTGTGTCTGGTCAACAAACCACAGCATATACCCGTTTCTCTCACCATGTTCAGTAATATCCTCTATACGCACTTCATACAATGTGCCGTTTTTATTGAACAGGTTTCTGTTCTCCATAACCTCAACGATTTCCGGGTAATTGCTGATTTTACCGCCTTTATGGATATCCGGCAAAAGTTCATCCATCTTGTAGTTTGCAAAAATAATTGTACTATCACTATCAAGAATAACAAGCCCCTCATTGCCATGGTTAAATGCATTGTCAACTGCCGCATGGAGTGACCCGAAATAACTGTACCTTACCATTGCCATCATCATACAGAACATGCAAAATGCCATGGCAACCACAATAGGATTATAGCTTCCAAACAGGCCCGCCCTCTTTAACGCCAGGCTGGCTGCCAGTACACTGATTCCTGCTGCTATATATAAAATTCTTTTCTTTTGCACAGGTGTGCTTTTTTTATATCTTACAGCACATAAAACCAGAATTATAAATACAACAGAATCAAGTATAATATAATGAAGATACCACAGTATACCATGCCCTACTTCAATACGGTTATACATACCATCTGTAAGGATTCTCATAGATGTATAAAAAAATTGGTGGCTTTCAGCAGTAAAGATACCTGTAATTACAAAGACATAACATACTGCATCAAGTATATATATCCATGCCGGGATGTGAAACTTGGCAAATTCAGAAACGAACCACAGAAGCGACAAAAGGATGCCCGACTGTCCAATGTACTGCACACAAAGACCTGCAAGCGCTTCCCCTACAGTGTCTGAATGTACCAGTTCCAGATGTATGCCCACAACAAAAAATATGGAAAAAACATTATATAAAATAAACGCTGTCTTGGCTTTGGAAGAAGGCTGTTTCAATATTACTGCCAATATAAAAAGCATAAGAAGGATGGCTATAATATCCACCGTTTTTAAAAATAACAGCATTCTTAATTATCCCCCTGGTTTAAATCATTATTGTCCTTCTCTCTATTTTATTATTATGTCATAAAGCCTGTCTTTTTTCAATATTTAAATCCGGCACGATACCCCTGCCTCCCTCCGGAGAGTTCTGCTTAAACAATGTGAAAGCGCCCAAAACCAGGGATTTAATATCTGCATTAAGGAAATAAAAGTTTACAGGCAAAATGCGTTTTTGTTCCAGGTAATCAAAATCCATACGGATGTGTGACGAAATATAAGGTAAACGTAAGGATATGGAAAGGTTGATGCAAGGTTGGTAAGTTACAATGTACTTGTGATAAATAAGAAAGGAGCAGACATATAATTATTATGAAAAACAAAATTTTAACTGCTATTAACACTATTATACTTTTTGTTCCGTGGACAATCTTACCACTCCGGACTTACAGATGGGCGTTAGAAACGCCTGTTGCTGAAATTATGATTTCCTGCTATGCTGCGTTTATGATTTTTAGTGGTGTATTTACAATCGTTTCCTATGTTAAAGCAAAAGCCAGAAATAATTTAATGAAAGTCTGTCTGGTTGTGAACAGTCTTTATGCTGTTGCAGGTGTTACAGTATTCGGAATGATGGTTTTATAACCCCACAAGCATTAACGGAGCCAGGAAAACCAGGGTATAAAAGGCTTTTATATTTCCTGCTGGATGACATATCTCTTTGATGGTTTCACAAATAGTGTTACAACAAGAATAACTGCTGCTGTTATACCCAGGCTCACCGGGTACACCTGCATAATTGATGTAAAGGACGGTTTCTGGCGGAACACTGTAAAAATCCATGTAAGCCGCACGCCGCAAATCCCAATGACCGAACAGGCTGCTGGAATAAAAGAAACGCCAAAGCCTCTTAGATAGCCTGACAGTACCTCCTGCGCAAAACTGAACAGGTATGCAAAGAAAATATATTGCAGACGTATCTGTCCTGCTGCAATTACATCCGGGTCTGGATTGAAAATGCTTAAAAGCGGGCTGCTGAATAAAAGAATCAGCCCGCTTGCCACTGCAGTGCTTACTGCATTCTGTAACAGGCAGAGCTTCAGGACTTTCCGGCAGCGGCTGCTTTTTCCTGCCCCGTAATTCTGTCCTACAAACGTAGTACATGCCTGGCCAAAAGAATTCATAATGTAGTATGAGAAAATCTCCAGGTTATAAGCCGCTGAAGATGCCGCCATTATTGTTGTTCCAAGGCTGTTGACTGCTGACTGTATAATAATATTGGCAAAAGAAAAAATCATTCCCTGTATGCCGGCGGGAATCCCAATTCTTAAGATTTGCACAAGCACATCACCATGTATCCGCAGGTTCCGTGGATTAATCCTGATTGGCAGTTCTGTCTTTACCAATGCAGCAAAAAGGATTACCGAACTGGTAAAATTAGAAATCACTGTTGCTGTTGCAACACCATCCACGTCCATACCAAGTCCACAGACAAAAAAGAGGTTGAGGACGACATTCAGGACCCCGGAAATGACAAGGGCAGCCAGTGGCGTTTGTGTATTACCTAAACTCCGGAAAATTGCCGCTTCAAAGTTATAAAGCAGGACCACTGGCATACCCGCCAGATAAATACGCAGATATTTTACTGCCAGTGGATATACATCCACCGGGACATCAAGCATTTTTACAATACCAGAAGCCAGTAATCCGCCTAGTACTGCAAGGAACAGCCCGCCAGCCACTGCCACCACAACTGATGTATGTACTGCCTTTGAAATATTTTCCTCATTCCCCTGGCCAGTATATTTTGCAATAATAACATTGCTTCCTAATGAAATTCCGACAAAAAGATTGACCAGCAGCCCGATTACAGGTGCATTGCCTCCTACTGCCGCCATAGCCTCTTTGCCTGAAAAATGCCCGACTACCGCCAAATCCGCTGCATTAAACAGCTGCTGCAAAACACCCGTTACAGCAAGCGGTATAGCATATTTAATAATTTTATCCCCCAATGAGCCATTTACCATGTCCATACGGTTTCCCATGTAAAACCCCTTCTTTCCTTAATCTGTTATAATGCTGTACACATAACAAATCCAGTCTGGTTTTTAATTATATCATAAAAGAACAGTTAGTTACAACATATTTTGTGTTTCATACCTTTAAAATTTCTGTAATATTTTCTTTACTAATTTTATTCTTTGACACCAATACCATTAGAAATCCTGCAACAGCTATAACTATTAAGATATAGAAATTTATTTTCAAATAATTCTGACAGATGAAATATGTGATAAGTGATATGATGCCACAAGGAAAAAAGTAAGGAAGCCGGTATAGATATCAGCTTTGTGGTAAGTGATGAAAATGGCCTGCCTGGATTACCAGGCGGACCACTTAACTTTCCAAAAACTGAATTATATAAATGGCAGGCTGTCCCTAAGGCATAGAGCACCCCAGCCAGCCTGTGTGTCCACCCCTGTCTGTCCAGGAAGCCACCTTGCCCCTTTTATTAAGTATGCTTTTAATTTATCCCCGTACAGATATGGGTCATTTCCGCGTACTATCCCCCACTCCATCATAAGCGCTGCGCTCCCTGTTACAAATGGTGCTGCTATTGATGTTCCTGTATTAGAGGAATACCCTCCGCCAGGCGAAGCACTCATTATATCAACACCCGGTGCTACTATTGTTGGCATATACCTTCCATCAGTTGTGTTTCCCCTTCCTGAGAATGACGCCATACTGCCAGTTGTGGCATTATATGCACCTACTGTTATTACATTTCTTGCTGCTGCAGGTATTGTAAGGGTGGTATCAGGTGACGGGGAGAGAAAGCCTGTTGAAAGCCCCACAACTTCTATTGTAGGAAGCCACATGTTTACATCCCCATATCTTATATCTACAGGGTCAAAGTTTATATACCACACGCCTGGCATTATATATTGTGCACCCCTGGCAGGCATCCATTGTATAAATATTCCCTGTGATATTGTATATGGTGACGGCTCGCCATAGAATACATAAACCCTGCTGTTACCTATTATATATGTATCCGCCCTGCCAGCCTGGTAGTTTAAATCAAGGCTGCTGCCATCTGGCGCAGTTATACTAACCCTGAATTCATCTTGGTAATGCTTCCATATCTGTAACAGCACATTTCTTTCATTTTCAGCAATTGCAACTGCCACTGTCTGCCTGCGCCCATTTTCAAGCTTTAAAAAAGAGTGGTGTCTTGCGTCCCCTTCATTTCCTGATGCCACTACTACAACATTTTTCCATATGCCCTTAATATCTGCTATATAATTTTCAAAAAGTGAATTGCCGTCATGCGGTCCGTCGTTATTGCCAAAACTTAGGTTAATTGCTACTGGCATATTTAATGAAATAGCTTTCCTTACTGCATAGTCAACAGCTTCAATAATCTCTGTTGTAAGCGCAAATGAACTTCCCTGTTTGCCAAGTTTAACTACTACCAGCCCGCTTTCTGGTGCAACCCCCCTGTACCGCCTGCCAGGAGAAGCGGCACCATTGCCTGCCGCAACACCTGCAACTGCCGTACCATGCCCGCTGCCCCTGTCAGAAACTGGTACTATTTTAAGGCTTGCTGCCCTGTCTGGTTGTGCAAGTGCTTCATTTATATCCTCACTATTATATTCTGCCCCCTGTGCATACCCGGCCGGCACACGCCCATAAGAAGCAGCGGCATCTGCTGTCTGGTCCCATAAATATAAAATCCTTGTAGTCCCGTCACTGTTCCGGAAAGCCTGGTGCAGATAATCTATACCTGAATCAATTACAGCAACAAGCACACCTGTACCCATAAGCCCGCCACTGCCTGCATATATGCCACTGCCTGTACCACTCCCTGTCTGCACAGGGTTGATACATGATGCCTCCCTGCCATTATTTACATTATAGTAAACCTCCTTTGGCTTTTCCACATATATTATTCCTTGTGCGCCTGCAAGGGCGTCCAGTTCTGTAGCTGGCACACTTACAATGGCGTAATTATTAAAAAGCCCTGTGTATACTGCGCCTCTTATTCCACTTAAAATATTGTCCAATTCCCCATAATATTTAACTATTACACGCCACCTGTCCTCCGTTTCATCATAACCAGCCATGTCCTGGCTTCCATATGTGCCGCCAGGTTCTTCCATGCCAGGTGTGTTACGTGCAAATTCAAAAGCAGCATCTAACTTCTGGTTGTCTTTTTCCATATAAAATACCCATCCCCTGCTTTAAAATGCAAGGTAACTTTTTTATTTATTAGTATATTATATGACAAGGGCGGCATAATGCCGCCCTTTAGTCTTGTTTTTCTTATTTAATTCCTGCATTTTACAGTCTGCTTATGTACAATATGTCCTGTTACAACCTGGATTCCGGGTACATATTTCTTATGCTTGATTTTCTTAATAAGTGAATTTACACAAAGCTTTGCCATATATTCCATATCCACTTCATATGTTGTAATTTTATGCTCCATGCCCATTGGCAGGTAATTGTCAAACCCAACTACTGATACATCTTCTGGCACCAAATAACCTGCATCTGTAAGGTCTTTAATTAATGCATATGCTGTATAATCACAATTACATACAAAAGCATCCATTCCATTTAGTGAATCCATTATTATTTCAAGGGTTTTCCCATCCTGGTCCCTGTCAGGTATCTCCCATCCTGCCTCAAATACAATATGGTTTTCACGCAAAGCCCTCCTGTACCCCCAGAACCTGTCTGCAATACTGCTTGTATCATCAACATTCCCCACAAAACCTATTTTATTATGCCCCTGTCCAATTAAATAATTAGTAAGTTCATATGTCCCATAATAACTGTCTGAAATAACAGTATCTATATTTGCAGAGGGAATATATGTATCAAGGAAAAAGACAGGGATATCTGACTGTTTTGTTATTTCCAGTACATACTTCTCATCTATCTGGCCAAGAAAAACCAGCCCGTCAACCTTTTTGTCCTGTAAAACTTTAGGAGGGGTGCACGCCTTTTCATCTTCACTTGCCAGAAGCTCCAGTATCCCATAATATTTATTATCATACAATACACTTACTACATTCTCATATAATTTACCATAAAATGAAACCGAATGTCCATAATAATACTGTGGTATTATTACACCGATATTCCCTGTTTCAACAACACTGGTCCTTCCAGGCCCGCCCGGCATGTATCCCTTCCTGCTTGCAACTTCTTTAATTTTATCCCGGAGTTCTTCACTTACCCCGGGCTTTCCTGACAGGGCTTTTGAAACAGCCACATTGCTTACACCTACTTCAGCTGCAATATCTGCCAGTGTTACACTCTTCGCTTTTGCCATTAAATCCACCTATCCATATAAGTTAATATACCATACCGGTACAAAGTTTTATTAATTATTAATCCTGCTTAATTTATTCAAGAACGCCACCGGCGTTCTTGCTGCGAAGCGCGC
>DKYP01000180.1 GCA_002499945.1 Lachnoclostridium sp. UBA7097 | reverse complement strand
AATGATATTTTATATAATAAAAAAATACCATTGATTACACTGGAAAGTTATGATAAAATAATTTGACAAAGAACAGAAAGGAGATTTTTTAATGTCTAGGACATTACAGGAAGTTGTGGACAGTTTATCAGGCATTGATGATATTTTTTTCTTTAAACTGGCAGAAGATAAGGAATTTTGCGAAGAACTGTTACAGATTATACTTGAAGATAAAAATATAAAAGTATTAAAACATAAACCACAGTCAGTATTAAGAAACATAAAGGGGCGTTCAGTTATACTTGATTTAGGATGTACAGGTGAGGACGGAGCTCTTTTTGGAGTTGAAATACAAAAAAGTGATAATGATGACCACCAGAAAAGAGTACGGTACAATATGGCAAATATAGATACCTCAGAATCTGAAAAAGGAATTAAATTTAAAGAACTGAAAAATATTTACATGATTTATATATCAAGATTTGATATATTTGGCAAAGGAAAAACAATATACCATATAGACAGGATAATAAGGGAAACAGGAGAAATTGCAGACAATGGCACATATGAAATATATGTTAACACAAAGATAAATGATGGCACAGATATCGCAGAATATATGCAGATACTGGAACAAAAAACAATACCTGATAATCCAAAATTTCCAAAATTATGCAAAGCAATACAAGGTATTAAAACCGGGAAAGGAGATAGAAATATGTGTAATGCAGTACAAGAATATGCAGAAGAATATGCAAAAGAATATGCAAACCAGGAAAAGATAAAAATGTTAGCTGATATGTTTACTAATGGTATAATAACTTCCCAGATAGCCGCCAGCCAGCTTAGTATTACAGAAGAAAACTTCCTTGAATATGTGGAAGAATACAATAGAATATAATCTGCCTGTATGTTATAGATATAGATATTATTACTTTATAATTTTTTATGAATATTGCACCTTTTTTTGCAGACAATATTACAGAAAATTTTATTAAAATATGTTTCTGTTTTATTAAGCTGGAGGAAATTTATGCATGCCCGTTCCCTTTTAAAAACTATTGCCATTCTTTCATTGATAACAGCCGTTGTATGCCTTTTGCTTAAATATATACTGCCACTGGTTTTCCCTTTTATTTTAGCATATATTTTTATGAGAATGCTGCTTCCTGCAATTAGATTTTTAAATAAAAAATGCGGGCTTCCTTCCTGGTTTTCATACAGCAGTATATTAGCAGGCTTTTTCCTTTCTGCATCTGGTGCTTTTATGCTGGTTATATGGCTGTTATGCAGGCAGGTACAGCTTTTGATTAATAACTTTCCTGTTTATTACCAGCTTTACAGCAGCATTTTTTACAACTCCCTTAAAAAATGCTGTAACTGTATTGATTATTATCTGAGTGTCCAGAATGGCACTACATTAAACTTTGCTAATGAAAAAATAGCAGACTTGCAGACATGTTATATTGATAAACTGGTTAATAATGCAGGACAGATTTTTTCAGGCTGTTTCAACGTTTTTGCACGTGTTATGACCCTCATATTAATAATTGTAATAAGCATGATAGTTTTATGCAGGGATATTGACAAAATCCACAATGTATATGCAAAAAGCCGTTTTTATCCACAGATACATAAGATAATACACACCCTTAAAGAAACGGGGCTTGGCTATATTAAATCCCAGGGCATTATAATATGTACAAACTGGTTTGTATGCAGCATTGCCTTCCTGTTAATCCACAACCCTTATTTTATTCTTATAGGGCTTTTAATTTCACTGGTTGATGCACTTCCTATACTTGGAAGCGGCATGGTGTTATGCCCTGTGGGGATATATTATATTTTTCACAGTAATTTTACCTATGCAGCAATCCTTTTTACAGCATATATAATAACTGTATTTGTGCGTGAGATACTTGAAGCCCGGCTGCTTGGCGGCAATATGGATATACTGCCGTTCTTTATGCTTTTATCAATTTATGCTGGCCTTAAAATATTTGGAATCACAGGAATAGTGCTTGGTCCATTTGGGGTTGTTATTATAAGGACAATTTATGAAACATTTGCCAGCACAAGTTAAAAAGCCCCCTGTTTATAGTTACAGGGGACTTTGCTTTCTTAATTAAAATATACAAGTTCTTCTTTTGGCATCTGCGCTGGTTCTACTTCTTCTGCATAAAATACAGGGCCTTCTTCCCCGTATTCTTTCATATACTTATATTCCATAAGGGCTGTAACTGTTACATATTGTTTGTTTTTAAACTCTTTCCAGCTGTCTGCCTTGCATAAGAAACCCATATACTGTACATCATCCGCACAGCATGTCATGGCAAACCTTCCAAATACCACAAATCCTTTAGGCAGCCCTGGTGGTTTCTGTATCATGCCTGTTACCTTTAATGTTTTGCCATTATAATTTTCCTGGTGCTCTGTCATATCTATATACCATAATCCAAAATCATCATCTTGTATTTCTATTATATCTGCATTTATATCAAATGGCAGTTCCTCTTTCATTTCATAAAAAGCCTCATCTTCTGATTCATAGACAATCTGGGCACTTGGATTAACAGCCTTTATACTTCCTCTTATGGCACGCTTGTTCGTTTCAAGGCTGCATCTGTTTATTATAAGCATCTGGGATATCTTAAAATGCTCCACCATCATTGAAGGCATATTCTTCATATAAAGCGCAAATGTTTCATCATTAACAACACCTAATGTCTGGAATACTACTTCGCTGTCAAAGCATATTTCCTCTAGTTCATCATAAATCTGTGGTATATGTTTTACAGGCCACATGCCATTATATTCTATAATTAACCTGTCAGGCCTGTGCTTCTTTAAAAATTTCTCTATTACCTTGCCATTAAATGACCCTTCATCCTCAATGTATTCGCAAACTGCAAGCCCTTTTTTAAGGATAGCTTCTGAATACTCCTCTTCCCCTTCTTCACATGCTATTATAAGGGTTTTGGCGTCACCATCAAACATATCATCTGTTATTAAGTCACGTATAAGGCTTGTTTTGCCAGCCTCAAGAAACCCCATAATAACATATACCATCATTTCTTTTTTCTTCCTGTTAAACATACCACACCTCCATTAAGCCAGGGCTATGCTACATGGAATAAATCTTTTATAGCATTTTCATTTAACTTTGAACCTATTACACATACCCTTCCTGTAAAATCAGCAGCCCCTTTTCTAATCTCTGTTTCCTCTGGCACAAGGTCAAAATGAAACCATTCACCCTCTGTAGAAGCAACTATTCCTTTAGCACGCAAAACCTCCCCAAATGTGTTATCTGTAGAAAGTTTATCTACAATATCTTTAAGTTCTTCCTCTGTAAATTTATATGCAGTTTCAACACCCCAGCTTGTAAATACTTCATCTGCATGATGATGGTGGTGTCCATGCCCGTCATGCCCATGGTGGCAGCATTCTTCCCCATCTTCATGGTGGTGTCCGTGGCAGCATTCTTCTCCATCCTCATGGTGGTGGTGATGGTGTTCATGTTCCTCAAGCAGCTCTTTTTCAAGTGAATTAACTTTCTCCATTGCTTCTAAAATCTTCTTGCCATCTATATCATCCCATGGTGTAGTAATTACTGATGCTTCCGTATTTTTTTCACGTATAAGTTTAAGGCATGTTTCAAGCTTCTCATCTGAAATCTTCTGTGTCCTGCTAAGTATTATTGTTCCTGCATATTCAACCTGGTTATTATAAAATTCACCATAATTTTTCATATACATTTTACACTTTGATGCATCAACAACAACTGCTGTACTATTTATCTGTACATCCCCGCCTGCATTTTTAACTGCCTTTGCAACATCTGAAAGCTTCCCGACACCTGAAGGCTCTATAATAACCCTGTCAGGAGAATACTTTTCAAGCACCTCTTTTAATGCTTCACTGAAATCACCTACAAGTGAACAGCAAATACACCCTGAGTTCATTTCTGTAATCTGTATCCCTGATTCTTTAAGAAACCCCCCGTCAATTCCAATTTCCCCAAACTCATTTTCAATAATAACAAGCTTCTCACCCTGGAAAGCTTCTGCAACAAGCTTTTTAATTAATGTTGTCTTTCCTGCTCCAAGAAATCCTGAAATAATATCTATTTTTGCCATTTTATATCCTTCCTCTCCATAAAATCTATTTATTTAAAATTTATTTATTTAAAACTTGCCTTTGTTGCCTCATACATAGCTATACCTGCTGCCACAGGAAGATTAAGGCTGTCAATGCCTTTAAGATGCGGGATTACGACTGGCGTGCCGGTACTGGCAAATTCTTCTGGAAGCCCTGTTGCTTCATTGCCAAATACCAGCGAATACCTCCCTTCTGGCTTCAGGTTATGCAGGCTTGTTTCTGCATTAAGCATAAAAGGGTAAATCTCCCTGCCGTCATTACTTTCCTGGTATTCATTAAAATTATCAAAATATTCAAAGTCCGTAGAAAACAATGCCCCCATAGATGCCCTTACAACCTTCGGGTCAAATATATCAACAGCAGGACGTATAACCGCCATCTGGTTTAAACCAAAACCAAGTGCACTCCTTATAATAGTACCCATATTACCTGCATTAGATGGATTAACAAGCACAATATGCGGCTTTGCATCCTTAAGCCTGCATCCGAATTTTTTAAACTCACCTATTATATAACAATTTTCCTTTTGTGACAATACATTAAATATCTTATCAGTATAAACAATACCAATACCGGCCTCACTGCATATAGCAGCCAGTTTATCCAATGTATCCCCCTGTTTCATTGAAGAATGTACATATACTTTATTAGCATACTCCCTTTTAAAACGGAGCATCTCAAAAGTGACCGTAATCCCAAGTGTATATGAAACAGTGTCTTCCTTATGGTATCTTTTATATCCTGCCACTTAAAAACCTCCATAAATCTATGATATAATAATTTCCTTTTCATTAATAAACTATTTCCAGGATACTTTAAGGCACAAAAAACCATACAGGAAAAAGAGAGGATATAAAACCTCTCTTAAAAATCCTTATGTAAATCTTCCAAATACTAATACCGCTTTTTATGCATTAAAAAATATATCTATAGATAAATCACCAATTTCTGTAGAAAATGGGATGCTGAATAATTCTTTGCCATCATCCTGGTATTGTCCGCCAATGCAGTATGATGGCGGCGTAATATCTATAATAATACTGCTGTTCGCAAATACTGTTGCAGCATTGCCTGCTATCATATTGCCAAGTTCCGCTATAGCACTCTGTCCTAACTCATCTATAGTCTCGACTGGTGTCATAACCATTTTAGAAACAATCCCGAGTGCTGTATCATGGTTTATATTTAATACCACTTCTCCAGAAAGGTTTCCAAGCAGCCCTAATTTAATTAGTGAACTGTCTGATAAATACCCGCCCTTCTTTAATGCTGGTTTTCCTATTTTTAAATCAAGCATGCACATATCTTTCATAATCTTACACACTGAAATAATAAATGGATTTACATGTTCTGCTCTCACTCCATCACCTGCCATCAATTTAATATAGTAAGTATAACAAATAAGGATTATTCTGTAAACGTAAAAATCTAATAAATTTAATTTTAATGTTTTGCATTTTTGTATAACTTTTTTATATTGCTGCCAGCAGTAACTCAGATTTCAAACTCCTCCCAGAACTTCTGGCTTATGCTTACATCACATTTTTTTAACCATTCTGCATACTTTTCTTTAAACATACTTGTCTGTCTTTCTTCTATTACCTTTTCTTTATATGCATATGTCGCATCTTCATTCTTGCTGTTTACACAATAAATTATAAAATATCCGCTGGTGCCATCAGTATTTTTGCTTTCTATTACATTACTGAATTTGCCTTTTTTCAGCTTAAATACTTCATCTGTGGCTTTCTTCCCCAATAATCCGTTATCCCGTCCTATTGTTGCGCTTACATCCCCTGCATCTGTATTTTCTTCTGCAAATGCAGCAAAATCCTGCGTTTTCTTTGCTTCTTTTAGAAGTTTTTCTGCCCTTTTTGCTGCTTCTTTTTTAGTTGCAGCGTCCATTGATATATTAGTACCATTCCTGTCTTTGCCTTTTGTCACTATCTCAATATATTGTATATCCACCTGCCTTGCTTCATCATCTGTAACTACTGTATCAGCTTCATCTGTGGCTACATAAAACATTTTTTCTGCAAGTATGTTATCTTCATACACCTCTGCCATTCCCTGTACCCCGAGGCAGTACTTTTCCTTATCTTTGGCACTTGCACTGTTTACAATTTCTTCTGCATGGCGCAGCGCCTCATCCTTTTCATCTGATGTAAGGCTTATCTGCATATCATCTGCTGTTTTCCTTATGATTTTAAGCTGTGTAATAATATTTACAATTTCCTGCTTTGCTTCATCACCTATTGTGGTATCCTTATCTAACTGGTATTTCCAAAGCCCTGCACCAAAGCTTGCCTCATACTGGCATTTTAAAAGATAACAATAATTGCGTACTTCACTGTATTTAACTCCTGTATTTCCTGCCTTTATAACTATTGATGTATCTTCAACCACACCTGTTTCAAGCTTTGTATTTTTTTTGGTAACACCTGTTTTACTGCATCCTGGCAGCATTAAAACAAATGCCAGTAATACACATAATATCCCTTTTGCAGTTCTACTTTTCTTCATACAGGCCTCCTATACTTTTTATAACACTTTCTACAATATGGAAAACACCATCTGCTGCCAATAGTTTCTTTTTCTTAAGCCCGCCTTTTGTGGAAGAAGCATAGCGGCGGGTAACAGGTTTTACATCATCTTCCTTGCCTAATGGATAGTTAAAATACGGCTCATCTGCCTGTACATATTTAAGTTTGCCCTGGTACTCTTTTAACATTGCCATAATCCTGTCTGTATTCCATTCAACGCCATTATAAGGATAAAACCTTATTCCATCCTCTTTTTGTACTACCTGTGATATATATGCCTTATGTGCATCAGCCTTTAAAAGTGCTATCCTTAAAAGGTTTTCTGCTGCCACAGGGATATCACCAAACCTGTCTGTAAGTTCATCTTGCATGTCTGAGTACTCCTCAACTGTTTCAATACAGGCAATGCGCTTATACATATCAAGCTTCTGGAACTCACTTTTTATATAAGTATTGGATATATATGCACTAACTGAAATATCAATGGTGGTTTCAAATTCTTCATCAGTCTTTTTCTCACCTTTAAGCATACGTACAGCATCATTTAACATCTTGCAGTAAAGGTCATACCCCACTGCTTCCATATGCCCTGACTGTGCTGCCCCGAGCAGGTTCCCGGCACCCCTTATTTCCAGGTCACACATTGCAACCTTTATACCAGAGCCAAGGTCTGTAAATTCCTTAATTGCCGCAAGCCTTTTTTCTGCTATTTCTTTTAACATTTTATCCCTTTTATACATAAGGAATGCATATGCTGTACGGTTTGAACGCCCTACCCTGCCACGCAGCTGGTACAGCTGTGACAGTCCCATCTGGTCTGCATTATCTATAATTATTGTATTTACATTGGATATGTCAAGGCCTGTTTCAATAATTGTAGTTGAAACCAGTACATCTATTTCACCATTTATAAATGAAAGCATTATCTTTTCAAGCTGGCGCTCGCTCATTTGCCCATGTGCAAATGCCACCATTGCATCTGGTACAAGCTTTGCCACTTCGGATGCAACCTCATCAATATGCTGTACCCTGTTATAAACATAAAATACCTGTCCTCCCCTTGCCATCTCCCTGTTAATGGCTTCCCTTATTATTTCATTATTATGTTCCATTACAAATGTCTGTATTGGAAGCCTGTCAACCGGCGGTTCTTCAAGGACGCTCATATCCCTTATGCCTACAAGGCTCATATGAAGTGTCCTTGGAATAGGCGTTGCACTTAATGTAAGTACATCAACATCACCTTTCATCTGCTTTATTTTCTCTTTATGTGTAACACCAAAACGCTGTTCTTCATCAACAATTAAAAGCCCAAGGTCTTTAAATCCCACATCCTTTGATAAAAGCCTGTGTGTCCCGACTACAATGTCTGCCTGCCCTTTTTTAAGCATTGTTATGGCTTTCTTCTGCTGTGCAGGTGTACGGAACCTTGAAAGCATCTCAACATTTACAGGGAAATCGCCCAGGCGTTCTTTTAATGTATTATAATGCTGCTGTGCAAGTATTGTTGTAGGCACAAGGAATGCTACCTGTTTGCCATCATTTATTGCCTTAAATGCTGCCCTTATTGCGATTTCTGTCTTGCCATATCCTACATCACCGCATATAAGCCGGTCCATAACCTTGCTGCTTTCCATGTCTTTCTTTGTAGCTTCTATTGCGTCCAGCTGGTCCTGCGTTTCCTCAAATGGGAATAAATCTTCAAATTCTTTCTGCCACACTGTATCAGGGCTGAACTGGAAGCCCTGCCTTTGCTGGCGTTTGGCATACAGAAGCACAAGTTCCTTTGCAATATCTTTAACTGCCCCTTTTACTTTGGATTTTGTCTTTTTCCATTCGGCAGAATTTAATTTATTAAGCTTAGGTGTCCTTGCTGCCTCCTGCCCTGCATATTTCTGCAATACATCAAGGCCAGAAACAGGGACATAAAGGTTGCCGCCATCCCCATATTCTATTTTAATAAAATCCTTTGTAATATTGTCTACACGGAGTTTTTCTATTCCCCTGTATATTCCAAGCCCATGGTTTTCATGTACTACATAATCACCTATATTTAATTCATTAAAACTTTGTATTGACTTTCCATCATAATTTTTGTGTTTACGGCGTTTCTTCTGTTTTATGCCAAATATATCGCCTTCTGTTATTATTACAAACTTCTGCTGTGTATATGCAAACCCCCTGTGGAGCTGGCCATATGATACCATTACCTGCCCTTCCTCAAGCACTGTGTCTGGTTTCTCCCTGTAAAATGCAGGTATGCCATATTCATTTATATCTTTGCTTAACCGCTCTGCACGTATACGTGAAGCAGACAGCAGAAGCACACGGCAGCCATCTTTGCGCCATTTCTTTAAATCTTCAACCAGAAGTTCAAAATGCTTATTGTATGAGCCTGTGGCCTGCACCATTACATTAAACTGGTCTTTAACAGCAAGGCCCTTTGGCAGCAGGTCAAGCGTAGTAATGTAAACACATTTCTTTCCTGCAAGCAACGCATTTACAGATGCCGCCGGATACAGGATACCAGCCTGTCCGGGAAGTATATCACCCTTTTCAAGCCTGTTCTCCATACTGTCCCGGAACTCAGTTTCAACTGTTTCCATTTTTTCATTGCAGCGTGCCGGTTCATCTATAAAAAACACTGTATTCTCTTTATCAAAGTAATCAAAAAAAGATTCTGCCTGTATCCCAAAATACTTTATAAAACTTTCCATTCCAATACGTCCATGGTACAGCCCGAGTGTTTCCCTGATTTCAGCAATCCTGTCTTTAAGCCTGTTAATTGCTGTATGGTTATTTTTCTTCCTGAATGTATCCAGGGTATCTATATAGTCTTTTTCAATGTTCTCCATGCCGGTTTTCATCTCTTCATCAGACAGCATAATCTCTGATGCAGGAAATATTTCAACAATTCCTGTACGCTCAATTGAACGCTGGCTTTCCGCATCAAATGAACGTATTGTATCAGCCTCATTATCCCATAATTCAATACGGAACGGGGATTCCTCTGTTACAGGGAAAATATCTATTATGCCTCCCCTTATGGAGAACTGCCCTGGCGATTCCACCTGGTACTGGCGTTCATAACCTGTTGATACAAGATGCCCTGCAAGTTCATCAATATCCACAATATCCTGTTCCCTGATTACACGTATAGCACTGGCAAATGTATTTAATGATGCTACAAGTTCCATTCCTGCATCCATTGTGGTAACTATAGTGCCGCTTTTTTCTTTTATAATGCTTTTAACCACTTTAAGCCTTTCAACACTTATTGCGCTTCCATGTATATCAGCACTATAAAAAATCACATCTTTTGACGGATAATAAAGTACATTTCTGTCAAACATGCGATAATCTTCTGCAATCTCCCTTGCCCGTATTTCATTCTGTGTTATTATCACCTTCCATGCATTATCTTGTGACAGCCCATATATAAAATGGCACTTCTGTGTATCTATACAGCCAGAGATATGTATTGGCAGCCTGTTCCTGCCAATACATTCTAAAGCTTCCCTGTATGCATTAATCTCACGCAGGGGTGCAAGTAACGTTTCCATTATCTCCCTCCATCAGTTAAATTTGTTCATAGCTGCCCCTATATCTTCAATCATTATTACCTTACATGCTTCCACGGTATTCTGGAGTGCTTCCCGTATAACAGGTTCTTCATCCCTGTCAAACCTGCTTAACACATAGTCTGCAAGGTCAAAGCCCTTTGGTTTCTCCCCGGCGCCTATACGTATACGGTAAAAATCCTGGCTGCCCAGATGGGTTATTATATTCTTTATCCCGTTGTGCCCGCCTGCACTTCCTTTGGCACGTATACGCAGCTTTCCCGGTGCAAGGTTTATATCATCATATATTACTATAAGTTCATTTTCTGGCTCTATCTTATAGTAATCCACAAGTTCCCTTATGCTTTCACCACTTAAATTCATATATGTCTGTGGCATGGCAAGCAGCACTTTCTGTCCTTCAATATACCCCCTGCCGCATAAAGCCTTATGCTTTCTTATATCAAGTGGTATATTATATGCATCAGATATTGCAGTAATAGCAGAAAATCCTATATTATGCCTTGTACCATTATATTTTCTTTCCGGATTGCCAAGTCCTGCTATAATAAACATTATATCCTCCAGTTTAAAAATTCTTAAATTACATGTGTTCCCCCATATGCAATGTATTGCCTGTATATTGTGCAAGCAGGTCATTGTCTACTACATGGCGGTTATCCATTGTCTTCATAATATCTTTAATCTGCATTTCCCTGGATTCTTTTGAATCACCAAGGTTGTGTACTTTATTGTCACGGAATGACAATATAAATGGTTCAAGTACATTATTGTTATTGACTGCTATTACCAGTCCCCTGTCACCATTTGTCATTTCAACACATGTACCTGGCTGCAAAATATTTATACTTGAAAGAAGTGCATCTACAACATCAGGGTTATACTCAACTTCATCATTCATAAGATGCCTTATTGCAACTATTTCAGAATGCGGCTCCTCATCAAAGTTCATT
The DNA here is from genome assembly GCA_002499945.1 of Lachnoclostridium sp. UBA7097. Lineage (GTDB taxonomy): Bacteria > Bacillota > Clostridia > Lachnospirales > Lachnospiraceae > Butyribacter. The sequence continues at coordinate 23,296 of DKYP01000180.1, read as the reverse complement.
GCTGTCATCATATCATACGCATATGCAACTTTAAGGACTTCTGCCCCGAGCGGCATGACTTCTGGTACTTCACCATCTTTTACTATCTCAGGGTGCAGCTGCTTTATTATATCTGTAACAATTCTTATAATATCAAAATCCAGGTCTTTATTCTGGCTGAACATCTGCAGTGCAGCAACATGGTATGTATTAATTTTAACCAGTTCTTCATTTGAAAGTTCAGACCTGTTCTTATGGCGCAGGTTCAACGGGATAAGAAGCGTCCCTATATCATGGAGCAGTGCAGCAACTACAACATCAAGCTGGTATTTAAATTCCATTTTAAGCTTATATGTCATCATAGCACAAAGAATAGCTGTATTTAAAGTGTGTTTATATACATAATCCTCCTTGCTCCTTATGCTCTGTATAAAATTAATCTTCCTGTGCAGTGAACCATAATTTTTTAATACACTGTTTGCAAACTGGTACATTTCTTTTGGTTCTTTCTTTTTGCAGATTGCATCCATTATATCCCTTATGGCAAATACAGACATAGCCTGGAACCTTTCAAACTCAATATCATCTTCTGACATTGGCGGCACAGGTTCAGCTGCCTCAAGTATATATACACCAATCAGCCCAAAATTCCTTATACTCACGATGCCCTGGCTGGTAAGTTTTGAATTTCTCTCATATAACATAACCCCGCTTTTATTATATATCGGTTTTGCTAATCTCATACCAGTTTTAAGGTCATCAGATTTTATAAATAACATATTTTATCCTCATTTCTTGTCATTTTTATGTTTAACAATTATTCCTTGCTTTTCTCTGCCAGGTTATTTGTAACCCTGTTATAAAGTTCAAGTGCGGCATTATAACCCATCTTCTTCTGCCTGTGGTTTACTGCTGCCGACTCACATATAATTGATACATTCCTGCCAGGCCTTATCGGGATGGAATGGCATACTACTTTATTGCCAAGAAATTCTATAAACTGCTCTTCAAGCCCAAGCCTGTCATAGTCCTGGTTCTTATTAAATTCTTCAAGCTTGATTACAAGGTCAATCTGCTGTTCATCTTTTACGCTTTCCACACCAAACAGTGACTTGGCATCTACAATCCCGATACCACGCAGTTCTATAAAATGCTTTGTAATTCCCGGTGAACTTCCCATAAGTGATTTATCACTTATTCTTCTTATTTCAACAACATCATCTGACACAAGGCGGTGTCCCCTGTGTATCAGTTCAAGTGCCACCTCTGACTTTCCTATGCCGCTTTCACCCATTATAAGTATTCCTTCACCATATATATCAACAAGCACGCCATGTACTGAACATCTCGGTGCAAGCTCTGCATTAACCCATTGTATTATCTCTGCCATAAATGATGATGTAGATTTCTTTGTTCTCAATATTGGCACATTATAACGGTTCGCAAGGGCTATTATCTCTTCATCAACCCATATTTCACGGCAATAAATTATACATGGCGGTTTTGGCGATTCTGCGCTTCCCGCCATTATCCTTTCCATCATTGCAAGACTGTGTTCCATGCCCCTCTGCTGCATATAAGTGTGCTCTACATGGCCGATTATCTGTATCCTTTTAGAATCAAAATAATCAAAATATCCTGCAAGCTGCAAAGCAGGGCGGTTTACCTCATTCTGTGTTATAAATATCTCATCTGTATTAATATCTGGTGTACAGTTTTCTAAATCAAGCTGTTCAATAAGCTCCCTTAATGGTACTTTGTATGTTGTGTTCTGCATTTCTTCCTCCTTATTTTTATACATTATGGAAGAACTTATATACACTTACGGCTGCACTTTCATTCATGCTTTCAACCTGTGCCAGTTCTTCCACTGTTGCACTTCTTATTGCTTCTATTGACTGGAAATATTTCATAAGAGCCTTCCTTCTTGCCCCGCCTATCCCTTTTATATCATCAAGGACTGACTTTACCTGTTCCTTCCCTCTTAGTGAACGGTGGTATTCTATTGCAAACCTGTGTACTTCATCCTGTATCCTTGTCATAAGATGGAAACCTTCACTGTCTGCTTTGACTGGCAGTTCATGTCCATTGAAGAAAAGCCCCCTTGTCCTGTGCCTGTCATCTTTGACCATGCCACATACAGGAATATCAAGCCCGAGTTCCATAAGCACCTTCTGTGCAATATGCACCTGCCCGCTGCCCCCGTCCATCATTACCAGGTCTGGAAAACGCGTAAAACTTCCTGTATCCTTAAAAAGCCCTTTTTCTTCTAATTCTTTCATCTCATCTATGCCATGCCGGAACCGTCTTGACAGTACCTCATACATACTTGCATAATCGTCTGGCCCTTTAACTGTCTTTATCTTAAACTTACGGTAATCACTTCTCTTCGGCTTGCCATCCTCAAATACTACCATGGAACCAACAGACTGGAAGCCATTTATATTGGATATATCATATGATTCAACACGTGATACACCTGTTATCCCGAGCCATGAACATATTTCCTTCATAGCCCCCAGTGTACGTTTTTCTTCCCTTTTAATCCTTTCCATATCCTGTGTAAGGACAAGTGCTGCATTTTTATGTGCAAGTTCCACAAGACGTTCCTTGCTTCCCCTCTTTGGCACAAGCAGGTGTACCTTCCCGCCTCTCCTGCCGCCCAGCCATTGTTCAATAAGTGCTGCATCTGCTATATTATATTCTACCATGACTTCACGTGGAATAAAAGGAGTTCCTGCATAAAATTGTTTAATAAAATCCTGTAAAATATCTTCTTCCTTTTCACCTGAAGTCCCGTTCAGATGGAAATGGTCCCGTCCTACCAGTTTACCGTCACGCACAAAAAAGACCTGTACTACAGCTTCTTCAAGAGTCCTTGCAAGTGCAATAATATCCCTGTCCTGTCCCTTAAAATCTGTTACTTTCTGCTTTACAGCCATCTTTTTCACACTTGAAATCAAATCCCTGTATCCTGCTGCCTCTTCAAATGCAAGGCTTTCCGAAGCCTTCATCATCTTTTCTGTAAGGTAATCTGTTACTTCTGTATAATCCCCCTCTATAAGCTTTAAGGCTTTTTTAAAATTTTCCTGGTACTCCTCTTTGGATATACTTCCCTGGCATGGTGCACTGCACTGCCCTATATGGTAATTAAGGCATGGCCTTTCCTTGCCTGTATCCCTTGGCAGCACCCTTCTGCATGTTCTTATCTTATATATCTTATGTGCAAGTTCTAACGTGTCCTTGGCAGCACCTGCGCTTGTAAATGGTCCAAAATACCTGCTCTTATCACGTTTCTGTTCCCTTGCAATTAAAAGCCTTGGATAATCTTCACAGATAGTTGCTTTAATATAAGGATAGTTTTTATCATCTTTAAGCATTGTATTGTATTTTGGCTTATGTTCTTTTATAAGGTTGCTTTCAAGTACAAGTGCTTCAACTTCTGAATCTGTTATTATATATTCAAAATGGTCTATCTGGGATATCATTCTTTCTATCTTTGGTGATACATTACGGCTTGCCTGGAAATACTGGCGTACCCTGTTTTTCAGGCTTATTGCTTTACCTACATATATAATTGCATCTTTTTTGTCATGCATAAGGTAAACACCTGGCTTTGCGGGCAGTTTCTTTAATTCCTCCTCCAAATCAAACATAGGGCGCCTCCGTTCTGGTGTTTTAACTATTAACATTTTAATTATACAGAAAAGAATGCTTTATATCAAGTTAAATATATTGACAACCTGAGATAACAATACTGGTAAAGTGAAACTGAAGAAGAAAGAAATTTTATGAAATCTGGATATATGTTTTTTCTCTCCATGCAAAAAACGCACCCGGTTCTACACGGATGCGCCAGAAATTATTAAAAATGTTGCAAAAGCTTTGCAGAGGTAAGGAGTGGAATACCAAATTCTTTAAAATAAATAAAACCACTCTGGAATTACTTCAATTTAGAAATCTACTTCTGTATCATAATAACAGCATTTAAGTAATTTCTCCATTTCTTCCTGTGAAGGCTGGCGTGGGTTAGAGCCCGTACATGCATCTAAAAGTGCATTAGCGGCTATGCCTGGCAGCTTTTCAAGGAACTCATCTTCTGGAACAATTCCTGTATCTGCTGGTACTCCGCCTTCCCCATAATTCTTTATACAATGAGGAATATTAAGGTCATCATTCATTTTACGCAGGTAATTTATAAGAATATCAACCTTTTCATCATCAGAATCTCCGCCAAGCCCCATATAATCTACTATTTCACCATAGCGTTTCTTCGCTGTTTCATCTTTGCTGTTAAACTTTATAACTTTAGGAAGGTACATTGCATTAGCAGCACCATGTATTATATGTCCGTTTTTAAATGCAGCACCTGTCTTATGTGCCATAGAATGTACAATACCAAGAAGTGCATTAGAAAATGCCATTCCTGCAAGACATTGTGCATCATGCATCTTGTCCCTGCTGTCCATATCACCATTATATGATTTTACAAGGTCTGCTTCTATCATTTTAATTGCCCATATTGCGAGAGGGTCTGTATAGTTGCAGTTAGCAGTTGATACATATGCTTCTATTGCATGTGTCATAGCGTCCATTCCGGTATGTGCTACAAGGTGTACTGGCATTGTTTCTGCAAGTTCTGAGTCTACAATGGCAACATCTGGTGTAATCTCAAAGTCAGCTATAGGGTATTTAATGCCTTTTTCATAGTCTGTTATAATTGAAAATGCTGTTACTTCTGTAGCTGTCCCTGATGTTGATGAAATAGCACAAAAATGTGCTTTCTTACGGAGTGGTGGTATCCCGAATACCTTGCACATATCCTCAAATGTAATGTCAGGATATTCGTATTTAATCCACATAGCCTTGGCAGCATCAATAGGTGAACCCCCGCCCATTGCTATAATCCAGTCAGGTCCAAACTCCTGCATAACCTTTGCACCACGCATAACTGTCTCTACTGACGGGTCAGGCTCAATCCCCTCAAATAACTCTACTTCCATTCCAGCTTCTTTCAGATAGCCACAAGCCTTGTCAAGAAAACCGTTGCGTTTCATAGAGCCGCCGCCTACACATATAATGGCTTTCTTTCCAGTAAAGCTTTTCAGCGCTTCTAACGAACCTTTTCCATGATATAAATCTCTTGGTAATGTAAATCTTGCCATTTTTTCCTCCTTATTTGATTGAAATTTACTGATTTCTTTTAATATCTGCCCTGTTTTTGTTACATATTTATATATTAACATTATGGGATTTATGCGTCAATATTAAAATCCATCTGTAATACCCTTTATTTCGTCCAATATACATATGGCAACTTCTTCTTTATCCATCTTACCAAGTTCTTTATATCCATCTTTTGTAATAATTGTTACAACATTTGTACCAGTACCAAACCCAGCGCCTTCTACTTTAAGGTTATTAGCAACAACCATATCTGCATTTTTGCTGATAAGCTTTTTCCTTGAATTTTTAATAAGGTTTTCTGTTTCCATTGAAAAACCGCATAAAAACTGTCCTTCCTTCTTATTTTCACCAAGGTATTTTAAAATATCAGTGGTACGTTTAAGTGGTATACTTAAATCCCCTTCTTTTTTCTTGATTTTTTCATCTGATACTTCTGCCGGGGTATAGTCTGCTACTGCTGCCGCTTTAATAATTATATCATTATCTGCTGCACGTTCTTTCACTTCATTAAACATATCTTCTGCACTAGTAACATGTATTGTTTCAAGAAAAGCAGGCGGCTTTATATTAACTGGCCCGCTTACAAGTGTAACCAGTGCCCCCCTCTGTGCTGCTATCTTAGCTATTGCGTAACCCATGCTGCCCGTAGAATGGTTACTTATAAACCTTACAGGGTCAATTGCTTCAACTGTAGGTCCGGCTGTAACCAATATCTTTTTCCCTGCAAAATCCTTTTCAAAACGGATTTCACGCAAGATATAATCCAGAAGCACCTGCTCTGGCGGCATCTTTCCTGCACCAGTATCTTTACATGCAAGAAGCCCTGTATCTGGTTCTATTACTTCCATGCCATAATTTTTTAATTTGTTAATATTATCCTGCACTACCGGGTTTTCATACATATTTGTATTCATTGCAGGTGAAACTATTTTCTTGCATTTACAGGCAAGCAAAGTGGTTGTCAGCATATCATCTGCAATGCCACATGCCATTTTACCAATTACATTAGCAGAAGCGGGTGCAACTAACACAACATCTGCCTTTTTGGCAAGTGCAACATGTTCAACACTAAACTGGAAATTCCTGTCAAATGTATCTATAAGGCATTTATTGCCTGTTAATGTTTCAAATGTAATAGGATTAATAAAATTTACAGCATTTTTTGTCATAAGCACATGTATATCTGCATGGAGTTTTGATAACATGCTTGCAAGATTAGCAATTTTATATGCTGCTATACTTCCTGTAATCCCTAATAATACTGTTTTACCTTTTAACATACAACACCTTTCAGGGTTGAAACCATAATGATTGTTGGGCCGCGTTCTTTGCTGCCCTATAATCATTTTTCAACCTATCATATCCTCTGTCAGTTTTCCATATTTTTCATAAGATGATACGTTATTTATTTTATTATTTTCATCAACAAATACAACTTTTGGCTTATGGTCTTTTACTTCTTTATCCTCTAACTGGCAATAACACATAATAATTATATGGTCTCCTGGCTGTACCTGCCTTGCTGCTGCCCCGTTAAGGCAAATCATGCCGCTTCCTGGCTCACCTGCGATTGTATATGTTTCAAACCTGTTGCCATTCTCAACATCAACTATCTGTACAAGTTCATATTCATATATTCCCGCTGCCTGCATAAGCAAAGGGTCAACTGTAATGCTGCCCACATAATTTAATTCAGCCTGTCTTACAACTGCACGGTGGATTTTGCCTTTTAACATTGTAACTAACATATATTAATTTCCCCCTGTAAGTTAATCCTCTAAAGCAATAAAATTATCTATAAGCCTTGTTTTTCCTATAAATACAGCAACTGCCACAAGAACCGGCCCGTTAATGTCTGTAACAGGCTCTAATGAATCCCAGTTTACAGCCTCAACATAATCAATTCTTGCCATAGGTTCTGAATTAATTATGCCAGTAACTGTGTCTTTTATTTTCACAGCATCCCGTTCCCCTGATTCTATAAGCTTCTTTCCTTCTGAAAGGGCTTTATTTAATACCAGCGCAGCCTGTCTTTCTTCTTTACCAAGATAAGTATTTCTTGAACTTCTGGCAAGCCCGTCTGCTTCCCTTACTATAGGGCATCCTTTTATCTCTATGCCATAACTTAAATCATCTGCCATATGGCGTATAACCGCAAGCTGCTGTGCATCTTTCTGTCCAAAATAAGCCCTGTCTGGCACTACAATATTAAATAATTTTGCAACTACTGTACATACGCCACGGAAATGTACCGGCCTGCTTTTGCCACAAAGCCCTCCTGTAAGTGTATCCATATCTACATATGATGAGAAACCATTGTGGTACATTTCAGACGGTTCCGGATGGAATATTAATGCTGCGCCTGCTTCTTCACATAATGCCGCATCCCTGTCCATATCCCTTGGATAGCTTTCCAAATCCTCTGACGGCCCGAACTGCATAGGGTTTACAAATACACTTACAACAACCCTGTCATTTTCAGAAACAGCACGTGTTATAAGGCTTTTATGCCCTTCGTGCAGATATCCCATAGTAGGCACAAGCCCTACAGAAAGCCCCTGCCTTCTCCATTCATCAACCTGTTCCCTTGTTTCTTTAACAGTTACTGCAATTTTCATATACACTCCATTCCGTATGCCATGTAAGCACACTGTTAATATAATTTGCCAAGCACTTCATCATCAATTTTAAATGTGTGCTCCTCTGACGGATATGTCCCATCTGCCACTTCTTTTTTATAATCTGCAAATGCATCCTTCATAATAGTCCCCACATCTGCAAACTTCTTTGCAAATTTAGGTATATAATCAGAAAACATCCCAAGCATATCCTGGTATACAAGTATCTGCCCGTCACACCCGTTCCCGGCACCTATGCCTATAGTTGGTATTGAAAGCTTTTCTGTAACCAGCGCAGCAAGTTTTGCAGGAATACATTCAAGTACAACTGCAAATGCGCCAGCTTCCTGTATTGCCAGTGCATCTTCAATAATTTTCCTGGCGGCTTCCTCACTCTTACCCTGCACCCTGTTCCCGCCTAAAGCATTAACTGACTGCGGGGTAAGCCCGAGATGTGCCATAACGGGAATCCCTGCATCTGTAATTGCCTTAATCTGCGGGCATACACTGGTACCTCCTTCAAGTTTCACAGCACCAGCACGCCCTTCTTTCATAAGCCTGCCAGCATTAACAAGTGCATCATATTCATTTGTCTGGTATGACATAAATGGCATATCCACAACCACCATTGTAGTCTTTGCCCCCCTGGCAACCGCAGCACTATGGTGTATCATATCATCCATTGTCACAGAAACTGTATCCTCATAACCAAGCATTGTATTGCCAAGTGAATCACCTACAAGAATAGCATCAATTCCTGCCTCATCCATTAATCTTGCAGTAGAATAATCATATGCAGTAAGCATTGAAATCTTCCTGCCCTCTTCCTTTGCCATCTGGAATGTCCTGACTGTATTTTTCATTTTCCCCTCATTTCTGCGCTGTCATAATAATCTGCATGCCCTTTACCATGTATTATGCCTGGACAGCGCACTGCATAATACATGGCAGGATACCTAACCAGACAGGCAGTCTTTAAGTCCTGTATAATCCCTGTCTGGATTTTTCTCTTCTGCAATGGAAACAAGCACCCTTCCAAGCTCTTTATATATCTTTATAATGCTTTCATCTCCTAAAACATCAAGATGCTTTTTTATAGTTGATATATCACCACGTTCCACTGGTCCTGTAAGTGCCTTAACCGTCCCATCTGCCAGTACAGAATTTATATTGCCAAGTGAAACAGGCGCAAGAAGCTTCCTTGCATCACTTTCATTAAAGCCACACTCTTTAAGAAGCTGTATTGCTATATGTATGGCCCCTGTAACATAATTGCTTGCAAATACTGCGGCAGCATGGTATTTTGCCTTGTCACATGAATTAATTGTAAATACCTTATGCCCCAGCCCGCAGAAAAGCCCTTTTACTTCCTGTATGGCAGTTTCCTGTCCTTCCACTGACAAGCACGCTGTATTAAATTGTAAATAAGATGTGTATTTATCGCTGAATGCATACATAGGATGGACTGAGCAACAGGATGCGCCTGTAACCCCAATCCCTGAAAAAATACCAGATGATAATGAACCACTAAAATGACAGACTATTTTATTTTTTAAATTATAATGTCTTATACGCTCCCACACTCCGCTAATAACCCCGTCTGGTGTAGTGATAAATATTGTATCACAATTATTTACAAGGGTTTCTAAATCATAAAAAGCCCTGGACTGTGTAAAAGTCGCCGCATCGTCAGCGCTCTGCCTTGTCCTGCTATAATAGCCGGCAACTGTAGTATACCCGTTAAGATACTTCCCAAGGGTACACCCAGTCCTGCCAGCCCCAATAAAGCCAATAACCAATTAACCACCTCTTTGCTAAACTGCTATAATGGTGGTATTTTATCATCTGATGCAGTTCCGTTACCCGGATACCACTCAGCTACGTTAGATAATATCACAAGAAAATGGATTTGTACAGTTTTTTTAAAGCCATTTTTACAATATTATATAACAACTACTTTATTTTTGCCTGTTTTTTTAGCCTTATATAAAGCAGTATCAACCCTTGTACATAAAGTGTCAATATTATCATCTTCCCTTGCCTGTGTTACGCCCACACTTACTGTCTGTGTCCTTACTGATGGAAAGGATGTATTGGAAAAACACTGGCGTATAAGGTCTGCTATAAGTGTTGCTGCCGAAATATCAGTATCATTTAAAAGCAGCATAAATTCTTCACCACCCCATCTCCCGGCAGAAAGTTTCTCTGTATAAATTGCACGTTCATTATTTAATATGCCAGCAAGGGCAATAATAACAGCATCCCCCTCCTGGTGTCCATATGTATCATTTACCTGCTTGAAATTATCTATATCAAACATAGCTATTGAAAACTTTGTTTTCTTAATATTGCCAAGCTTCTTTTCTATCTGTGTCTGTATCTCCTTACGGTTATAAAGCCCTGTCATCCCATCAATTATTGCTGCTGTCTTAAGCTTGTCATTGGCAAGCCCAAGCTTTTTATTAATTTCTTCTAATTCTAATGATGTAACACTTATAAAAGTAGCAAGCCTTGATACCAGAGGGACTTTTGAAAGCTCTTTTTCCCCTGCCGGGATAACAGGGGCAGACAATTCTTTCTTATTTCCTTCCCTCATTCCCGCAATAACAAGAGTTACATTATGCTGGTTTAAATTACCCTTTGTACGTAAAAACTCGCCATGCGAGAAAAAGCCTGATGAAGGCGATATATCCTTAAACGGATATATCTCATATGTAGGCTCTTTTGAAGTCCAGAAAGTACGCCTTGCCGCACATGAAAAAATATGCATTAAATCAGGCTGGAACTCATAAAGCTTTTTACTGTCCTCTTTTATGCTCTCAATAATCGTCCCCGGGTCACCATAAGATATACGCACAACCGAACCAATATCCATATCAGAAGTCATTGTAATAGAACCATCTGCATTACTTGCTACAGGAGTACGCAGTATTGTCGTTCCATTATGTTCATAAAATAAAGGAAATTCCAAAGTATTATAGAAGAAATTTTCATCATTTTTAATATTAAGATATTTATGGTAGACATCATATGCAGGAATACCATCAAGCTCATGTAAAATGCAGCCATCCGATTTTGTAACATGGAACTTCCTTCCAAGCGGTTTCCAGCCAGTTACATTTATAGAATCAACATAAAAGTCATCACCACCATAAAATACAGCAACTATTGACTTACTGGAATATCCCCCGTCTTTGGAAAATACACATGAGGCATCACTTGTAATATCATCACTGCATGCAACACCCCCAAAAACCTGGATATCTTCCCTTAATTCTTTTAAGCCGTCACAAAAACGGGTAGAAGAATTTTCTGGAATTGTAAAAAACAGTTCTATTGCCTTTACCCATGGGTTTGCCCTTGTTTCCTCAAGTATCTTCCATGTTATGCTGCCTGCAGCCTCATTGCCAAGGTCATACTGGTAAATCTTTACCTGTGTTGACGGAAACTCAAAAACAGTACATGCAATGGTTATAGATGGAGCAAGCTGGCAGTCTGTAATATTACCACTTGTTGAACATCCCATATATAAAGTATCCGGAAATATACCTTCAATAATGCTGCATACCTGCCTGATTTTATCCTCTTCAAGTATCTCTGAATAAATCTGGAAAATCATTTTAGAAATGTTATTTGTACCACATAGTTTTTTAAACTCTTTAAGTTCTCCATTAAATGTTTCTTCATCCTTATATTCAAACATAAACTGTTTCATAAACTTTCGTCCCCCATATAAATAATTTATAACAAATACGTACCTTACACGCTTCCACTGGCACAATAATCTGTATAAATAAATCCATTAACTTTAATTATAGCTTTTAAGGGCTGGCTTTGCAATCAAAATTTCTTTTTTAGGCTGTAAAGAAATATTATTAATGAGGTGGCAGTCCGCTTTTTTAATTAAAATTTAATAAAATCAGGGTAAATTAAGGCATATTTATGTCACTTAAAATTATCTTTACAATATGTTTACAATTTATTCACAACTTACACATTTGTAATTCACAAACCTTGAATATAATATACTTATCAAATGAAACAAAAACATTTGATAAGTGCTTAGATTTTTTCATACCTTCTCCTTTAAGAAACGCTTCTCCAGGCGTTTCTTTTTTTGTCTGGAAAATTATAAATGGAAGCCCTGTTTCTTATTTAGCAGCTTCCATTTATTTTATCTATGTATAATTTTTACGGTCCGTTTCCCAATCCACCAGAATACCAGTCCCACACATATCCCAGCCAATGCCCCAAGGCTGTCAATTCCCACATCTGTAAAATTTCCATCCCGTCCATCTACAAAAATCTGGTGGAACTCATCAGTACATGCATAACATGCAGAAAACAACTCACTGTAAAACACCACTGTTAATTTATAATGCCTTTTTTCTTCACATATAAAAGCAAATGGAAGTACAAGCGTACAGCCAAGCGCCATATATTCAAGAAAATGCCCTGCCTTGCGCACACAATGGTGTATTAAATCATAGCCCTCAGAATTTACATCAAAAGAAATACCTGTAAACTGCCCTATCTTCTGCATCACAAGTTCAGCTATTGGTATGCTTGTGTTAGAAGAATCGTCTGCTGCCATTGAAGAAAAATTAAAAATTATAAACATAATACATATTGCCGGAATCCATACTGCAATATGCCTTAAAAACCATTTTATATTAATCCTGCCCATAATAGTAAAGCCCCATCTGTGTTATATTTACCTTCCACCCATGTTACTCTTTTAAACATAGAATGTCAATTACTTTATACTTTGAATTTCCCCATTCAGAAATTTTATGCTTAAAAAATATACTAAAAATCTACATATTTAGTGCATAGGTGTAGAAAGTGACCATATTTTTGTCACAACAACCATGTATATATATAGTAATTACCCGGAAATAATCTGGTATCTGGAGGATTTATATGAATATACATAAAATATTATGCAAGCTCTCTGCCGCTTTATTATTACTAAACAGTACTGCTCCGTATGCTTCTGCTGCATCACAGACAGAAGGGATTTTTGATAATAAAACATATACACATGCTGATGTTTTTGACGGAATGAATATTTATAATGGCATTGATGTTTCCTATTATAATAAAAATATTGACTGGGAAGAAGTAAAGGATTCTGGTGTTGATTTTGCCATTATACGTGTTGGGTACCGTGGATATGGTGCTGCCGGTACCCTCTGTACTGATACTAAATTCGTTGATAATATTGAGGGTGCGCTTGATGCTGGCATAAAGGTGGGCGTTTATTATTTTACAGAAGCCCTAAATAAAAAAGAAGCTATAGCCGAAGCTGAATACTGCCTTGAAAAGATTAAGGATTATGATGTAACGCTTCCTGTAGTTATTGATTATGAATTTCCTACTGATGCAAATGGTCCAATTGGCAGGATGTATAAGGCAAACCTTAGTAAATCTGCTGCCACTAATAATTGCATTGCATTCTGTGACACAATTAAGGAAGCAGGCTATGAACCTATGATTTATGCTAATAAAAGTGATTTTGCCAGCCTTATTAATGGGACAAAGCTTTCAAAAAGTTATAAAATATGGCTTGCTAACTATACTACAAAAACCACTTATGCAAATCCATATGAATACTGGCAATATACAAGTTCTGGTTCGGTAGATGGAATATCAGGGAAAGTTGACTGCAATTTCTGGTATACAAATACAACTTTAGATGGCAGCAGTTCTAATACTGTACCACCTGTTGTAACAGAAACCCCTGTACCTACGGAAACTCTTGTACCGTCAGATACTCCTAAGCCTGCAGATACACCTAAACCTGTAAAAACCCCTAAACCTACGGAAACTCCTAAACCTACGGATACACCTAAACCTGCAAAAACCCCTAAACCGTCAGATACTCCTAAACCTTTGGAAACTGAGGAACCTGTTTTAACTATTGACCTGTCGGATGCAGCAGTCCAGGCAATTTCTGATGAAGTGTATACTGGTGATGAAATAATGCCATCTCCTGTCATTTCATTAAATGGCATTGAATTAACAGAAGATGAAGATTATGAGATAACATATTCTAATAATATAAATGCCGGCAAAGCTTCTGTTACAATTACTGGCATTAGCAATTATACAGGAACTATAACAACAAGCTTTATAATTAAACCAGCCAGGACAATTTCCATTTCGTGCAGCCCGGCTAATAAGGCTATAACTTTAACATGGGATAACCTTACCGGTGCACAGGGATACCAGATTTACAGGGCGGATGTTTATAATGGCACATATAAAAGGATTAAAACCATTACAAGCGGGACAACATCCACTTATAAGGATACAAAATTACTGGCAGACCATGAATATTATTACAAAGTCCGTTCATATGCTAAAATTGATGGCAAAACATACCATAGCAGCTGCGCCACACTTACAGCTGCTACAATGAAAACAAAGAAAGCAGCTGTAATACCAGCCAGGACTAATTTATTAAAAACACCTGCTTCTGGTTCAGCAAAGCTTGTTTCCCTCCCAAAGAATTGCACTGTAGAGTATCTTGGAAAAACATATTTAGATGACACTGTTTCATACCTGCATGTAAATTATATAGTTAAATCCAAAACTTACAATGGTTATCTGCCATCAAACATTGCATTGAAATTTTATTCACTTGGCAAAACCACTGCCGCACTTAATATGCGCAAGGCAGCAGGCACTAATAAAAAAGTCCTTGCGGTTATACCAGAAGGCACTCCTGTTGCACTTCTTAAAAAAGTAAATGTAAAATCAAAAGTCTGGTATAAAACAAATTATTACGATGGCAAAAAACTTTACACAGGCTATGTTTCATCAGGATATATTAACAAATAAACATTATAACAAATACCCCGTTGCAGGCAGCGGGGTATTTAACTTAGCTTTAAATTGGTATTTTATTTAACTTCTTTGGCTTCTTTAACTTCCTTAACTTCTTTTTCCTCTTTATAGTCATATTTATAAACTGTCACAGATAATGGAGGAAGATTCATTTCTATAGAATAATCCTTACCTTCGCACTCAACTTTTTCTGCCTGTACTGTCTTTGTATTCTTTACGCCTGTACCACCATAACATAAATCATCTGAACACAATATCTTTGTATATTTTCCAGGACATGGGACAGCTGTCCTGAAGTTATCGTATTCTACTGGTGTAAAGTTACATATAAACAGAAGCTGGTTTTTAACAGTATTGCCACGCCTTACAAAGCTTACTACACTCATATTTGCATTATCACAGCTCATCCATTCAAAACCAATAGTGTCATAGTCATGTACATACATTGCTTCATATTCTGTATAAAGCTTATTTAAATCTTTTACATATGCCTTCATCTTCCTGTGCATATCATAATCCAATAATTCCCAGTCAAGGCTTCTCTCTTCACTCCACTCACGGAACTGGGCAAATTCCTGCCCCATAAATAACAGTTTTTTGCCAGGGTGTCCATACATAAAGCCATATGCTGTCCTTAAATTTGCAAATTTATCTTCATATTCACCCGGCATTTTTTCAATCATTGAACATTTGCCATGTACTACTTCATCATGTGATAACACTTGTATAAAGTTTTCACTATACGCATAATGCATACTGAATGTAAGTTTATTATGGTTAAATGACCTGAAATATGGGTCAAGCTTCATATACTCAAGGAAATCGTTCATCCACCCCATATTCCACTTAAATAAAAATCCCAGTCCCTTAAGCTGTACAGGTGCAGTTACACCTGCCCATGATGTAGATTCTTCTGCTATTACCGCTGTACCTGGTGCCCTGTCCTCAAACTGTTTATTCATATGCATAAAAAGATTTATTGCATCAAGGTTTTCCTTGCCGCCGTTTTCATTAGGAAGCCATTCACCATCATTTTTGCCATAGTCAAGATACAGCATGGAAGCTACAGCATCAACCCTTAAGCCATCAATATGGAACTTATTAAGCCAGAACAGCCCGTTGGCAATAAGGAAATTCTCAACTTCTTTATAGGCATAATTAAAAATATAAGTCCCCCAGTGAGGATGTTCACCCCTGCGTGGGTCTGGATGTTCATAAAGAGGCTGGCCGTCAAACCTTGCAAGCCCGTGTGCATCCCTTGGGAAATGTGCCGGAACCCAGTCAAGTATTACATGTATCCCCTTATTGTGCATATAGTTGACAAAGTACATAAAGTCCTGTGGGTCTCCATAACGTCTTGTTGGTGCATAGTATCCTGTAACCTGGTATCCCCATGAACCATCAAACGGATATTCAGCAATGCCCATAAGCTCTATATGTGTATATCCCATCTCAATAAGGTAATCTGCAAGCATTGGTGCAAGTTCCCTGTAATTGTAGAACCCGTCTTCTGTGCCATCATCTTTCTTCTTCCATGAACCAAGGTGTGTTTCATAAATTGAAACTGGTTCTTTCCTGAGCTTGTCCCTGTCCTTTGTGGCACGTTCCTTCATCCATTTGTCATCATCCCACTTAAAACCTGTAAGGTCTGCAACTACAGAAGCATTATCAGGGCGCAGTTCTGCACAGTTAGCATATGGGTCAGCTTTTAAAAGGATTTCGCCCTGCCTTGTAAGGATTTCATATTTATAAATTGCCCCTGGTTCCACGCCTGGTATAAATAATTCATAAACACCTGATACTTCAAGCGTCCTCATAGGATGTAACATCCCGTCCCACATATTAAAGCTTCCAACTACACTTACCGCCCTTGCATGTGGTGCCCATACTGCAAAATATGTTCCCTTTACACCATTTATAGTCATAGGATGTGCACCAAGCTTATCATATATTTCATAATGGTTGCCTTCTGCAAACAGGTAAAGGTCATCATTTGTAATCTGTGGCTGGAAACAGTAAGGGTCCGCAAACTCCACTATATCATTATCTGAATACTGGACACGCACTTTATAAGGTGCTTTATAATTATGCCCGTCCACATATTTGCCATAAAACCCTGACTCTTCTTCTACTTCCTCAAGCTGGAGGACATTTTGTCCATCCATATCTGTAATAAAGACATTCTGTGCATGTGGCCTGAATACTGTAAATACCTGCCCCTTATCAAAATCATGTAAACCAAGTATATTATGGGGTGCATTGTGCTTGCCAGCTACTACCTCATCATACTCCATCCAGTTTATCCACCGTTCTAATTTTTCCTGCATTATCATTCCTCCGTATAATTAATTTATTACTGCGAATATTTTGCTAATCAAACAAACTGCCCCAGACCTGTAAAGAGCCACCATATACGGCAGCTCTTTATATATATTAGCCTGTAATAATCCTAACAAAATATCCGGTTTATGACATCTTATCAACCATGTCTGTAACAGCCTTTGCCATATCTGCTGACTTCTTGTCCGCATCATCAAGTGAACTGCCCACAACACCATAATAGAATTTAATCTTAGGTTCTGTACCAGAAGGCCTTACACACATCCATACATTGTCAGACATATCAAAGTAAAGTACATTTGACTTTGGAAGCCCTGTAGGTTTAACCTCACCTGTTTCAATATCCTTTATTGTGTCTGCCTGGTAGTCACGGAATGAAAGCACCTTATGGCCGTTAATCTCCTTCGGAGGATTCTCACGTAACTGTGTCATAATCTCCTGGATTTTATTAAGCCCTTCAATGCCCTTCATTGTAACTGACTGTACACCATCCTTATAGTAGCCATACCTTTCATACATTGCAATCATGGCATCCCATAAAGTCATATCCTTTGTCTTATAGTAGGCAGCAGCTTCACAAAGTGCCATAGTTGCAACGATAGCATCTTTGTCACGTGCATGTGTACCAATAAGGCAGCCATAACTTTCCTCAAATCCAAACAGGTATGAGCCCTTTCCTGTTGTTTCAAACCCAAGAATCTGCTGTCCGATAAACTTAAATCCTGTAAGTACCTCTACTAATTCTACATTATAATATTTTGCAATGGCATCTGCAAGGTTTGATGTAACTATTGTCTTAATAAGCTTGCCATCTTCTGGAAGCCCTTTTGTCTCCTTAATCTGTGAAATCTCATAATCTGCAAGAAGGCAGCCTGACATATTACCTGTAAGTGTAATATATTCACCACTCTTTGTATCCTTTACATATACACCAAGGCGGTCTGCGTCAGGGTCAGTTGCAAGTACAAGGTCTGCATCTTTCTCTTTTGCAAGCTTAAGTGCAAGTTCAAAAGCCTCTGCTGCTTCAGGGTTTGGATAGCTTACAGTTGGGAAATCACCATCTGGAAGTTCCTGTTCCGGCACAACATATACATTTTCAAAACCAATTTCCTTAAGGACACGCCTTGCAGGGAGGTTTCCTGTCCCATGTAAAGGAGTATAGACAATCTTTAACTTGCTTCCCATCTCCTTGATGCTGTCCCAGTGGATAACCTGTTTCTTAAGTTCTTCAATGTACTTATCATCTATTGCTGCACCAATCTGTTCATACAGTCCTTTAGATATTGCTTCCTGCTTGTCCATTGTCTTAACATCTGCATAATCTGTAACAGCCTTAACCTCTGCCATAATGCCTGTATCATGCGGAGGTGTAATCTGTGCGCCATCCTCCCAGTATACTTTGTAGCCATTATATTCTGGCGGGTTGTGGCTTGCTGTGATATTAATTCCGGCAGCACACTTTAACTCCCTTACTGCATAGGAAAGTTCTGGTGTAGGCCTTAATGACTCAAATACATAAGCCTTAATCCCGTTGGCAGCAAGGCATAGTGCAGATTCATCTGCAAACTCAGGCGACATATGGCGTGAATCAAATGCAATAGCAACACCCTGGGAAACTTTTCCAGCTTTAATAATATAATTGGCAAGCCCCTGTGTAGCTTTGCGCACCGTATAAATATTCATACGGTTTGTACCTGCACCAATAATGCCACGCAGCCCTGCTGTACCAAATTCAAGCTCCTGGTAGAAACGCTCTTTAATCTCGTTGTCATCACCGGCTATTGCATTAAGTTCTTTCTTTGTTTCCTCATCAAAATAAGGATTGGCAAGCCATGCCTCATAAACCTCTTTGTAATCCATCAATCATATCCTCCTCTTGTTTTTTTATATATTTTTTGTTTTTTATATTAACCAGAGTCTTCTGCCAGTTCAGAAAAACCCAGTTTAACATTTTTATTATCATCCAGGACATCTACTGAGTAGCTTTTTGTCTGGTAGCCTGGTTTGCTTAATGTAATGGTCTGTGAACCAATAACTTTTGTAAAAGTGCATGGTGCCAGCCCTTTATAGATATTATCAAGATAAACCTCAGCACCTTCTGGTGCGGAAATAGTTATTGTATGGTTACTGTCTATTTTTTTAGTGGTTACATCACCACCATCATTACTGTCTTTATCATTATCATCTTTACTACTGCTGTTTTTTGAAGCCCCTGTTTTCCCTGAAGGCTTTGGGGTACTTTCCTGCGAAGCAACTGATGCATTTTCTTCTATTAAATTAATGTATACTGTATCCCCTGCTTTCTCAACATCAAGCACACCTGTATAAGTTGTATACCCGGTCATCTCAACCTTAATATTATATTCCCCGTAATTTAATGCAACCGGGCTGCTGTAATCAACAGCAGAACCATTAATATACAAATCAGCGCCATAAGGTTCTATATCAAATGTAATACTGCCTGCATTCTTAACTTCTGTTTTGTACTCACTAAAATCAAGCTTTGTTTCACTTCCATCTTTTACAACAGCGTTCTTTACTGCTCTTGTAGTACCCTTGCTAAGTGTTACACGGTATGAGCCTTCCCCGGCAGCAATTAGCATATTTTCAGTTACAGGAAGTATAACCTGGTTGCCTACATTTACAGTCCCGCCTATAAAATAACTGTGGTTAGCAAGCCTTATATACCCATGCCCCTGTGTACGTGTAACAGAATATACCTTAGTACCTATACCCCTGGCTGTAATAATATCATTGTCATCCAGCTCCATCATTTGTATTTTGCCATCCAGTGATGAAAAATATGTCCAGTCCGTATACTGGTATTTCCTGCCTGCAAGGCTTAAAGAATTTTCCTCACCATCAAATGAAAACTCGTCAACTTCCTGGTATTCCCATACTTCCTTTGGGATATTCATGGAAATAACCTTGGAATTTTCTGTATTGTATGTTACAGCCATTATCTGCCCGTTCTTAAGTTCATCCCCTGTAATCTGTACACCATATTTATTTATAATTTCAGACACCGCATCATAATCCAGTATAGTATCTATATCACTTTCCAGTTCACGTACTGTAACCTGCCCAAGTTCCCTGTCCACATTAACAATAACACCTGTCATTGTATGTGTCCCTTCATCTTGTACTTTTGATGTCCTGGTAACATTTATATTAGTCCTGGTACGTTTCCTGACGCTGCATGACGTAAATGCTATAATTGCCATCATAAGGATTATAAATACTGCTGCCTTCTTACCGTAAAACCTGTTAAATAACATGGTTCTTCCTCCTTATCACAAGTGTTTTGAAGAATTTTGCAATATTCCCTTAACCATTATACTACATGAAAAGCTAAATTAAAAGTCTTTTTACTTCTTTAAGAAATTTATGGCGTTCCTGCTCCTGGCTGCATATACGTTTCAGCTTCTCATAATTTTTAGACGACATCCACGATTTTTTGCCATTATAATAGAAATTAACCAGTTTCCAGTATTTCTCAGGGTATAGAAGAAGTGCATAAAGGACTTTCTGCTCCTTTGCCCCGAGTTCCCTCTCTTTCCTGTAAGCTTCTATAGCATCTATACCCATATCCATGTCCCATGCGTTTTTCTCCATAACTTTCCTTATAAAACCATATAAATCAATTATCTGGAGTCCTATATCTGCTTTTTCAAAGTTTGTTGTTATAACCCTGCCATCTGATATTATTATATTATGGTAATTATAACTGCCATGCAACACTTTTCCTTTTTCCAAAGCTTCATTATACAGGCTGCCATAGCCGCTTTCCTTTAAAAATTCTTCCGCCATGCTTCCCTGTTCCGAAAAATTCCTATAAGAATTAAGAAGGCATATTTCCATTTCATTTTTCTGCTTTTTACCACGGATATAATTATGTACCTTCTTTATTTCCCTGTTATGGCGCAAAAAAATACTTTCCAGGTCTGACTTGCCTGCCCTGGCAGAAGGCATTTCCATATCCCTGTCCCCTATAACCATTAATTTATGTATAACTGCCATATTTGACGATGCAAGCACTACTTTTTTAATATCTTTAATATCACATTCCACACCATTGTACCATCTTTTTACCAGCCATTTATTCCCGCTTCCATCATCTGTAAGCAGCTCACCATCAATATTTTCCACTGCATAATCAACATCACCATAACCAGCATTAATTAATGCTTTTTTAACCTCTTCTTCAAATAAAAGCCTCTTCATGCTTGATGTATATGCCTTTGCCATATATATGCCTTTGTCTGTGTCTAAAAGGACAGCGCCCCTTATCCTGCGCCTTGACTTTACTGTTACAGGATATCTTTTAATTACTTCATCAAGTTTGTCATCCATAATGCCTTCTCCTTCCCTCACCAAATTACATAAAGACTGCATGTTTAATCCTATGCAGAAGGAAGAAAAAAAGAACTGTTATACCTAATATCTTTAAGTATAACAGTTCCTGTGGCCATAAATAATTACAAGAAATTACTGTAAAGCATCTACAAGTTTCTGTACTGCTGCAAGTGCTTCATCTGGAAGCTTGTCATATCCGCCGTTATTCTCAGCAAATCCCTTAACAGCATCTACACGGTTCTGCATAGCAGACTTTAATGCATTCTTGTATTCTGCATCATCAAGATTTGGAACAAATCCTTCCCATTCCATAATCTCTATATCATCAAAGTTGCCCCACTTCTTAAACTCTGCCTTGTTCTCTACAATAGCTTCAAGGATTCCAAGTGTATCTTTAGGCTGTACCTTCTTGCCCATGAAATCACCTGTATTAACAATATAGCAGTCAACGTTCTTCTCTTCTACTAACTTCTTGAACTTGTCATAGTCATTTACAAGAGGGTAAGTCCTGAATGGGTTAGCATATGGCACAATACGGAGTGCATTCATGTCTGTTCCTGCTGCAACACGCTCTGCTGTAGAAGTCTTTGTAGCAAGTGTAGCACCCATAACTGATGCAAGCGCCGAACCTTTTAACTTAACTACAGGAGGTATTGTAGGGTCCTTCATAATCCAGATAATTGAATTAACAGGCTCATTAATCTTGTCTACACGGTTTGGTGACCAGAGCTTTGACTTAATAGCACGTCCATTACCATTACGGATATCCTCTGTAACTAACTGGATTTTGCCATCTTCATCCATTGTAGCAGAACAGTTCTGTGCTGTTAAAAGATACTTGTTATCAGGACAGCCTGTAGGGTAATCTGCTGTCTTGTCAAAGTATGTTGGTTCAAGTGCTACTGATGCACATGTATCTGAATTAATAATAAATGCGTCATCATGGAGAACAGTAATGGCATTATCACCATATTTGTTATTATGCTTTGCATGTGTAAGGGTTGACTTTCCTGAACCTGAAAGGCCGAATACTGATGCAACATATTTCCTTCCATCTGGAAGTGAATATTCTTTCTGCCCGCCGTGGCATGATGCATAACCATTCCTGTTAGCAATAGCCCATGCCATTGTAAGTGTGCCTTTCTTATGCTCACCAAAATACTTCATGCCAAGGATTGCTGCACAGTTTTCATTAGTATCAAAATAACAGAGGGTCTGAGGGTCACTTAAACAGCTGTAGTCAACATCAGGAGCTGGTACTGGAACCCACTGTGGGTCAGAGAAGATATAAATATCAGCTTCTTTGCCATCCCCTACTGGCTGGGACTCTTTGTACATCTTTACATACTCATCTGACATATACTGGAAGTTAAGCATCCAGTTGTACATAAGCATTTCTTCACCTTCAGGGATAAGAAGGTGTGCTTTAACCATGAATTCAGGGTCAAGTCCAACAAATACTTGTGCATGGTATAACTTCTTAAAACGTGTCTTATAGATAGCATCCATAACTACCTTGTCAAGCTTGCCTTCATCAACACCAGGATATCCCTTAATACGGCGTGCTGCTGCATAACGTCCTGTTACAGCGCCATCATTAAATAATAAAACTTTAGCATCTGTATCAAGTCCAAATTCCTCACCCCTGTATACAGGCATATCTGTAACAATAGCACCAGGTGTATTCTTTGCTAAGTTATAAGCTTCTTTAAGAGTATTTACCTTTACTACATTGTTGCCATAAAAAGCACCTTCGATGATAGCACGTGTCTTTGAAAAACCAACTTTGCCAGCACCAATTTCTTCTAACTTGTAATTAGCTTTTGTTGCCATTTTATTAAAACCTCCTTTTAAAAATGTGTAAATTTGGATACAAACATACTTAAATTACATTATCTAACTGGTAAATTTTGTTTGTCATTTCTGACGCTCTTCCTTATGGAGAATTTTTCTTCTTGCCAATG
>DKYP01000058.1 GCA_002499945.1 Lachnoclostridium sp. UBA7097 | reverse complement strand
TAAATTAATATTCCTGCTTACATCCAGTTCTGTTATATTTCTACCACAATGCAATTTCTCTAAATTGATATTACTACTTAAATCCAGGCTTGCTATCTGGCTGGAATCACAATATAGTTCCTTCAAAGCAGTAAAATATCCAATTCCTTTTAAGTCAGATACATCATACCACACATTTATTTTTTCTGTTATATTAATTTCCTCATTTGATAATATCCCATCTTTATTACCATCAATTTTACCATCAATTTCTGTTTCAATATACTTTCTGAAATTATCATCTGGAAAATTATCTGCATTGATAGTTACTTCTGCTGCCTTTGCTGTTATAGAATTATTCTGTAATCCAGATAAAACAATTACAGAGAATGCAATACTAAATATAATTCCTAATGTTAATTTAATTTTTTTAATCATAAATATTCCTCTTTTCTAAATTTTACTTATCCAAGCAGCGGTAAAATCCCCTCTTGCGAACTATTAGACTGTGCAAGCATTGACTGCGCCGCCTGTTGTATAATATTTATTGAAGAAAACTGAACCATTTCATCTGCTAAATTTGCATCTCTTATTAAAGATTCTGATGCCTGCATATTCTCACTTCCGTTCATATCATTAGCATATGCATGTTCAAGGCGGTTATAAAGTGCCCCCATTTTAGAACGTTCATTATTAAGTATTTCTAACGCATAGTCATTTAATTGTATAGAAGCTTCTGCACCTTCTTGTGTTGTTAGATTTAATGCAGATAATCCAAGCCTTGACGCATCAATCCAAGGCTGCTCCAATGCCACTATCTGGTTTGTATTGCTTCCAACCTGTAAAATTCTTTCACCATCTTCATATTTATACACTTTTTTAGTTATTGGAACTCTTACCCAGGTAACACCAAAAGAATTATCAATAGTATTATCCTCACGTGTAACAGGTTCAAACTGGCTGGTAGATGAACCTGGAACATCATCATACATATATAATTTAGCTGGTTCATTATCATTATATGCCATCTGTATATAATGGTTGGTAAATCCTCTTTCTGAATTGGCAGCGCTCATTATACGGCTTACCAGTTCATTTCCATTTTGACAACCAGTTACATTTAAAATAATAGTGTGTATGTATCCATTTTTTTCGTAATTATAATTTGTTCCATCGGCATTTGTTTTGGAACAATTATCTGTTGTAAACCTTATATTATATCTGTTACGTCCGCTACAATGTGTACATCCAGTATTAAATCCTTGTTTATCGAGACTTGCAACATCGTAATCTATTCCAAGACCCGAAAAATCAAGCCACGCACTATAATATTGTGTGGAACTTCCATAACCTTTCGTTCCACAAGCCCCATATATGTTATTTCCTTCAAAAGAATTATCATCAATTAACTTTTTTGTTACATCTGAAACCTCTTTATCGTATGTATTAATATCTATTCTATAAAGCAAATGTTCTCCTTTTTCATTCATATTGCCAGTATATTTTAATGTAATCTCTGATTTATTATCACTTGAATAAATTACTAAATCACCTGAACTGCTTGATTTTTCAGGAATAGTAATACCATACTGGCTTTGTATATTATTAATACTTTTACCACTATAGAGTGTAGAACCCTTATCTATCCCTGTATTATGCCACCCAGTTCCAAGAAAATCAATTGGTGAATCCATGTGTTTGCCTTGGTAAACATGGTCTGCACCTATTACTTCTGCAAGACCATAATTTTTCCCGTCAATTTCTATATTTGTTGAGCCAATTGGTACAAGTTTTGAACCAGTAACTTCTTCATATTCTGTTCTTACACGGTTCTTTTTAAATACCTTAATAGTATTAAATTCTGTATCATCTGTTATACGATCTATTTCTTCAATTAAATGTTCTACCTCTTTCTGTATGGTTTCCCTGTCAGGTTCTATATATGTATCATTTGAAGCTTGTACGCTTAATTCCCTTATCCTGTGGATGATTCCTTCCAACTCCTGCATAGCACCATCTGCTACCTGGCAGAAGTTCATTCCATCTTCTGTATTTCGTGCTCCCTGCATAAGCCCCCGTATCTGCCCTCTCATTTTCTCTGAGATTGATAATCCTGCTGCATCATCTGCTGAACGGTTAATACGGTAGCCTGAAGATAGTTTTTCAGTTCTTTTTGAAAGTGATTTATTATTAATCCCCATCTGCCTGTTTGTAAAGTTTGCAATCATGTTGTGCTGTATTATCATATCCATTCCTCCCTGAAATCGTCTGCAAATCCATTTATCTTAAATCTATATCGGCTATATGACCCAGACACTTTATACCTTTTACGTATATTTTTCAGAAATATACTCATTATCCTGCCTGCCGGTAATTGCCTGTATAATATATACTTATTAGCTCTTACACATTTTTTGGTATTCTGTTAATAGCAGAAAAATTTATTATTACATAAAATGTAAAAAAGCCCACAGGAAAATCCATATGGGCTTTGTAAATATAAATATTAAATTATTATATTTCACGGCTGCTGTATTCTTCTACATAATCCAGGAACTTTTCTTCTGTAATCCCCAGTTTATCCATAACAGCTTCAGATGTTATAATTCCATCATTAAATAATTCTACAAGCATTTTTATTTTCTCACGGTTTACACATTCCTTTGCATACTCTTCTGCATACTCCTGTACCAAATCGCACATAATACCATCCCCTTTCCCTGTTTTAATATCTTTTATTGCTTTACATGATTTTGGAAATTTTGAATTGTCTGGCACAGTTTTTTGTTTTAACATCTGCATATATTCTGCTATTTCTGTTCCATCATTTATTTTTGTATTTACATATATTTCATGTGTGCCATTATCCGCAATTTCTTGTGTTTCCCTTACTACCCTGTCTATATGGTAGATTGTTTTTTTACTTTTAAACATATCAAATCTTGATATGTAAATCATATAAATATCTTTCAGTCCATCAAATTTTATGCCTTTTTCTGATTCTGATGTGTCTATGTTTGCCATATTGTACCTTACTCTTTTCTGGTGGTCATCATCATTTCTTTTCTGTATCTCAACTCCAAAAAGTGTACCATCTTCTTCTGTGCATTTTAAATCCAGCACAACCGAACGTCCTTTGAGGTTACGTAATACTGCCTGTGGCTTGTGTTCCTGTATTTTTATGTTTTTATTCCCTAACACAACCTGTAGCAGTTCTTCGCAGAAATCCTTGTTTTCTGCCAGTTTAAAGAAAAAGATATCATCAATGCCTGACAGATTGTTTACAATTTCCTGCAATGTCTTTGCCATCCTGCCGCCTCCTGTCATTTTATTTTTATTCTACCATAATCTGAATATTTAATCAATAATATTTTTTAATCCATATGATTTTAAAAATATATGTTAAATTTAAAAAAATGTAAAAGTTATGCTGTTATTAAAGCCTGTCCATTTT
>DKYP01000141.1:22697-22969 GCA_002499945.1 Lachnoclostridium sp. UBA7097 | reverse complement strand
TCAAGAAATTTAACAAATATGCTGCAATTTTTGGTGTCCTTTTAATAGCATCTGTTGTACTGGCTGTACCACTTGCCAAATGGCTTGGCTTCTATGCAATTATACCCTGGGGGATAATATATCTGGTTGCATTGTTTTTTGCCATAAGAATTGAAAAAATCAAGAAAGCCTATGATATCCATACATGGAAAGAAATAGTAGCATTTGATGAAGGAAAACGCCTTGATGAAATTACAAAAGCACAGGAAAAGGCAAAACGCCCATACCAGGCA
>DKYP01000141.1:0-22418 GCA_002499945.1 Lachnoclostridium sp. UBA7097 | reverse complement strand
AAGGCAAAACGCCCATACCAGGCAGTTTTACTAGTTATTGGAAGCGCTCTTGTGGCTTTTATGGTATGCTTTTTACTAGAATGGATTATTTCACACATAGCTTAAAAATTGTACTATTTTGCTTGTAACCTGGTATTTCTAAAGTTAATTTTACATCTTACTTCTCCTTGCTAATATACTGGACAAATGTTATACTTTAATAAACAACACAAGGAAAAGTACGCTATGAAGAATAAATTAATGAAACCTAAAATTGATTTTNNCGCAGGGAAGGAGAGGAGCTTGGACTAAAAAAAGGAGAAGAGCTTGGATTGAAAAAAGGAGAAGAGCTTGGAATGGTATATGCATATTATGAAATGAATCTGGATACAAAAGAAATAGCACGGAAAATGCAGCTGACAGAAGAAGAGGTAACAGATATAATAAGAAAAAGAGAACTGGATAAAAAAGTTAATAAATAATTTACAGACTGTAAAACAGGGATAGAAAATATATTATCAGTATTACCAGCAGATGCAATAAAGGTGGCATTGTATAAAGCACCAAATCCAGCTGTTTCTTTTTATTGTTAAAATTACAGGCCGGTGCTATAATTAAACAAAACATGGAGGTTATGGTTATGGGACAGTTAATGAAACCTAAAATTGATTTTGCTTTTAAAGAAATAATGATGGACAGTGAAGTACGAAAAGGTTTTTTATCTGCAGTGTTAAATATCAGCCCGGATGATATAAAGGAAACAAAAATTTTAAATACTAGGTATTCTCGATGTAAGAGTTTTAATGAATGACAACACAGAAATTGATACGGAGATACAGCTTGCAGTATTTAAGGCATGGACAGACAGGACACTGTTTTATGTTTCAAAAATGATTACAGAACAAATTGATGAAGGTGAGGATTACTCTGTAATAAAGAAATGTGTTAATATTAGTATTCTGGATTTTGAACTTTTTGATGATACCAAAGAGTTTCATTCCTGCTTCCATTTAATGGAAGATAAAAGACATACATTGTATAGTGATAAAATGGAATTTCATGTAATAGAACTGCCAAAACTTCCAACAGAATTAAAAGAAAACAGCAATGATTTACTTTTATGGTCTAAATTTTTAAACTCAGAAAGAGAGGAGGAATTTAAAATGTTAGCAGAGAAAAATGTATATATTAATAAAGCATATGATAAACTACAAGTTATCAGTATGGATAAACAAAAACAGATGGAATATACAGCAAGGCAGAAAGAACTTCTTGATTATAACCAGTTAATGAAAGAATCCAAAGAAGCAGGCTATAAAGATGGACAAAATAAGGCTGCACTGAACTCAATTAAAGCAGGTCTTACAGATGATATTATTGCCAGGATTACAGACCTGTCATTAGATGAAATTAAGAAGTTACGTACTACTATTGTTTAAAATAATTTATGTATTATATATGTATTACAAGCCTGGGCTGTTATTATAACAGCCCGGATTATTGTGTAAATCTGGTTTCTACATATAATGGTATTTTTTCCTGTTAATATAGAGGAATGTCTGTGATATTATAAATGCAAATATTTCTGCCACTACATTTGCACACCATATCCCGTTAAGCCCAAATATTAATGGCAATAACAGTACAGAAGCTGTCTGGAATATTAATGTACGCAGGAATGAAATTGCTGCTGAAATCCCCCCGTTATTTAATGCTGTAAAAAATGAAGATGTAAAAATATTTATTCCTGCCAGTATAAATGAAAATGAAAATATACTGAAAGCATGCCTTGTCATATCAAACAGTCCTTTATCATATCCTGTGAAAATCTTTGCAAGCGGGAATGCAAGCGCCTTTGCAAGAAACATCATTATAATTCCTGCCACAAGCATAAGCAGCCAGCTTTTTTTAAGAAGGCTTTTTAATTCTTTGTGGTTCTTTGCACCATAGTTATAGCCTGCTATTGGCGATGTCCCTATTGTATACCCAATAAAAATTGCTATAAAAATAAACTGTATATACATAAGCACACCATAAGCTGCAACACCGTTTTCCCCTGCAAACCTCATAAGCTGGAAGTTGTAAAGCATACTTACAAATGATGATGATATATTTGACATAAGTTCTGATGAACCATTTGCACATGCTTTTAACAGTATCTTTATCTCAAACTTTGTCCTTACAAGCTGTAAAAGGCTGTTGTTTGGCCGTATAAAATAAATTAGAGGCAGAAGCCCTCCCATGCATTCGCTCAGGCCTGTTGCAAGTGCTGCACCTGCAACCCCCCATTTTAAAAGACCTACAAATACAGCATCAAGTGTCATATTGGTAACACCTGCCGTTACTGTTGCCAGAAGCCCGAGCCCTGGCTTTTCAGCTGTTGTAAGAAAAGTCTGGAATACATTCTGCAGCATAAAAACTGTATTAAATGCCAGTGCTGTCCTTCCATATACAATACAGTCACCAAGCATTGCTTCTGTCGCACCAAGAAATATTGCTATCTGCTTTATAAAGACAATTCCTATAACAGAAAATACAATGCCGCACAATACCGTAAGCTTTACCATCATTGTAAAATAACGGTTTGCATTAACTTTGTCACCTTCACCTGCTGTTTTGGCAACAAGGGCGCTTCCGCCGGTGCCAATCATAAATCCAAAACCACCCATTACCATAATAAATGGCATAATAAGGTTTACTGCGGCAAATGGCACCTTGCCTACAAAGTTTGATACAAACAGCCCGTCCACTACACCATAAATTGAAGTAAAAACCATCATTATAATTGGCGGGAAACAGAAACGTAATAACTTCTTTAATGTAAACCTGTCAGATAATTGTATACCCATTATAGCCCTC
Organism: Lachnoclostridium sp. UBA7097; assembly: GCA_002499945.1. GTDB lineage: Bacteria > Bacillota > Clostridia > Lachnospirales > Lachnospiraceae > Butyribacter. Next base: position 19,580 of record DKYP01000141.1, on the reverse strand, counting down.
CTTCTATATTTTCTTTTAAAAGCCCCGTAAACTTACGGAACAAGCCAAGAAAAGTTTCCTGTTCTGCCAGGGTTAAGCCTGAAAGGGCTTTCTGCTCACTGGCAATAACCTTGTCAACTGTTTCTTCTGCAAACTTCTTTCCCTTTTTAGTAAAATTTATCTGCTTGCTGCGTCCGCCAGCTATTATTTCTAATTTTATATAACCTTCTCTTTCAAGTTTCTTAAGTGCAGAATTAACGGTCTGTTTAGGCTGGTAAAATGCATCACATATAGTGCTTTGTGTAACCACCCCGTTTTTCTCCTGCATTATATAAAATATCCAGAAAGCACAGTCAGAAATCCCAATCCTTCTGGCAGCTTTATGGTATATTTCATCATTTTCTTTAATAATGCTGTTATACTCTGAAAGCCTTTTATTTATATTTCCTTCTTCCATAATAATCCCCCATGCCGCCTCCGGCGGCTAAAATACATTTATCCGAAATCGGACTTTCATGGTAGTATATTATATTTTTTATAGTTTGTCAATACATTGATTCTGTTAAATTATACAATAATACCTCAAAAAATTAATGCTTTTTGTCCATAATTATTGATGTACCATTCTTTTTCCACTTTATTATATAATAAAATTGTATAAAGGAAATGATTATCTTGGGAGTATTGTACAAAATTTATTAGAGCAATAACCAAAAACAAGGAGGATGTTTTATGAGAAAAGGATTACACAAAAAAGTTTTAGCCAGTCTTATGGCATTTGCCCTGGCTGTACCTGCTGTAAGTATTTCCCCTCTGGCAGATGTACAGGTGGCACTTGCAGCTGATGATGATGTGCTTGATAAAGTCCTTGGTGCAGATGACATAACTTTGCGTATTAAATGGAATGACAAGTCCACTGTTGGCGCAGGCCATTCTGTTACTATGTCAGATGGCAGCACTATTACAGTAAAAGATAATGGTACTGTACGGAAGGAACTGACAGCAAGCCAGCTTGCAAACACCGAAATGGGAATAGGGATTAACCTTGGTAATACTCTGGAGGCAAGGCAGCCTGTTGATAAGAAAGCCTCCCTTGGAAAAACTGATTTTGACCTGGCATGGGGGCAGCCGGTAACTACACGTGAATATATTAATTTTTTACATAGTTATGGCATTAATACACTCCGTATCCCTGTATCATGGTCAAACGGATACTTAGATGACGGTTCTTATACTATACGTGGCATAATGCTTGACAGGGTTGAGGAAGTTGCCAATTATGCACTTGACAACGGTATGTACGTTATTATCAATGAACACTGGGATAACCAGTGGTTCGGGCAGTTTGGTGCATGCAAGAAAGACGCTGATGGCAATAAAGTTGCTGATGAGGAAACCCGGAAGGCTGCATGGGAAAGATACGAAAAGTACTGGACACAGATTTCAGAACGCTTTAAGAATTACTCTGACCACCTGATATTTGAAGGTGCAAATGAAGAACTTGGCACACGCCTTAATGATGCAATCTGCCTTAACGGTCCTGCAAAGGGATATGCAAAACCTGATGATGCAGGTGATGATATAGAGGTACTTGGCGGCAACCTTACAACTGATGAATTATATAAGACAGCTAATGAGATTAACCAGAAGTTTGTAGATATTGTACGTAAATCAGGCGGCAACAATACTAACAGGCATCTTTTAATTCCTGGTTATGACACGGATATTGAAAAAACTTCAGATGAAAGGTTCGTTATGCCAAAGGATATAGCTGAAAATGGCACTGACAAGCTTTTCCTGTCTGTACATTATTATACACCTTGGGATTTCTGTGGTGATAACAGCAGCGGTACTTACACTGTTAAAGACCAGGAAGAAACTGCCAAAAACTTTGAGAAGTTAAAAAAGTTTAACGATGCAGGATATGCTGTTATTGTAGGTGAATGTGGCATCTGTGAGCCTGATGTTGTTACTGGAAGTGTAACACAGTGGTTCCATGATACATTTACAGAAGCAGGCAAGTATAATGCCGTTCCTGTAATCTGGGACAGGGGCAATTTCTTTGAACGTACAAAGCCAGAATGTCTTTACAAAGATATGGCTGTTTTCTTCAATACAATAAATGGTGCAAATGGTGATACAAGCCAGGAGAAAAACACTGGCTGGAATGCTAAAGGACCTGGCAGCAGCACTACAGTCCAAGTACCAGATTATATTGACAGTGCTTTATGGGGTACTCCGGGAATCCATGCTTATCTTTCCTACCAGACAAGTTCATGGGATTACCGTGATTCATACAAACCATTAAAAGACCTTGACAATAATGCACATAGCTGGGAATATATACAGGCAGCTGGCAGTGAGGTAAAAGCGGCAGATACTAAAGTAACTGATGTACAGATATCTAAAGATGGTGAATACACAGTAGCTATTGAAGGCATTGACCTTTCAGCTGCTAATTCATTTAATACACTTAGCATTTCTACAGATATAAATAAGGCAGCTTACCCTGGTGTTACAATTACTGATGCTGTACTTAAAGTTGATGGCGTAGCTGTAACAGATGCACCTGTTACACCTGTTGCAGATAAGGAAAATGATTATTATAAATTCCTGCTTATTAATAAATGGACTGAAGATATATTCCCATTAACTGAAATGAGCAATAAGGAAGAAGTTAAAATACCTTCCAAAAATATTGAAATTACATTTAAAATAAGTGGTCTGGAAAAAGTCCTTGCGGATGTTGAAAGTGGCGAATATGTAAACCCTGAAACAGGCACAAAGCTTAATGCAGAACCTTCAAATGAAGTTAAACTTCCAGAATACATTGATATTGCTTTATGGCAGTCTGCTGGAATACATAGCTACCTTACATACCAGACAGCTTCATGGGATTACCGTAATTCATACAAACCATTAAAAGACCTTGGTAATGAAGAACACAGCTGGGATTACGCACAGGCATCAGGCAGTGAAGTAAACAGTTCTGTTAAAATAACTGATATAAAAATTACATCAGATGGTGAATACACAGTAGCCATTGAAGGTGCTGACCTTTCAGGTGCTAATTCATTTAATGTACTTGGAATTTCTACAGATATAAAGAAGGAACTTTATCCTGGAATTACTGTTACAGATGCTGTACTTAAAATTGACGGTGCAGCTGTAAACGATACACCTTTAACACCTGTTGTAGAAAGTGATGATGATTATTACAAATTCATGCTGGTCAATAAATGGGGCACAGACAGCTATCCACTGGCTGAAATGAATGAAAATGAAAAAATCAAGCTTCCTGCAAAAAGCATGGAAATTACTTTTAAAATCAATGGTTTAACTACAGCACTCGCTGATATTGCAAGTGGTGAATATATTAACCCTGAAACAGGCTTAAAGATTTCTGGAACAAACACAAATGAACCAGGAACAACAGAACCAGGCCAGCCTGAAGAAAATAAAAACCTTAAAAAAGGTGATGTATTTACTAGCGGGAACTTTAAATATAAAGTTACAAAAGCTGTTTCCGGTTCCACAGATGGCAATGCCACATTAACAGGCTTAAGCACAAAAGGCAGTAAAGCTAAAAAACTTAGTGTTGCCTTATCTGTAAAAGGCACTGATGGAAACAGTTATAAAATTACAGCTATCGGAAAGAAAGCATTCAGCGGTGCAAAAGCAACAGCAGTTACTTTAAACAAGAATATTAAAAATATCCCTGCACTTGCTTTCCAGAACTGCACAAATTTAAACACACTTACATTAAAAGCAAAACTTTCCAAAGCTGCTAAAAATTCATTTAAAGGCTGTAAAAATACAATTACAGTAAAAGGAACTTCTGGCAAAGCTAATAAGAAATTATTAAAGAAAACTTCCTATAAAAAATTTAAATAATAATTGATATCTTCTCCTTTTTAAACTTTTTAAATAAACCCCCTGCTTCCACACTATAAAGTGGAGGCAGGGGATGTTTTTTACATATTACATTCCAGCCTTATTCATAAAGCGGATATTTATCTGTTAATGATTTTACAATTTCTGCTGCTTTTGCTTTATTGCCTTCAGGGTCGTCTATAACCATTGCTATTGCTTCTGCTACTTTATCTGCATCATCTGTATTAAATCCCCTTGTTGTAATGGCAGCTGTCCCAAGCCTTATACCACTTGTAACGAATGGTGACTGCGGGTCATTTGGAATTGTATTTTTATTACATGTAATATGTGCTTCGTCAAGCCATTTCTCAACTTCTTTGCCTGTAAGCCCCTTGTCTGCAAGGTCAACAAGCATAAGATGGTTGTCTGTGCCGCCTGATACAATTTTAATCCCCCTGTCCTGTAAACCTTTGCAAAGTGCCTGTGCATTGTCAATTATATTTTTACCATATTCTTTAAATGAAGGGTCTAATGCTTCTTTAAAGCATACTGCCTTAGCTGCGATAACATGCATAAGCGGCCCGCCCTGTATTCCAGGGAATAATGCTTTGTTAAGTTTATGCTCTTCTGCAAATTCTTTACTTGAAAGTATCATACCGCCACGTGGCCCGCGCAGTGTTTTATGTGTAGTAGTTGTTGTAACATGTGCATAAGGGATTGGGCTTTCATGGTATCCTGATGCAACAAGCCCTGCAATATGTGCCATATCTACCATAAGGTAAGCGCCAACGCTGTCCGCAATCTCCCTGAAACGTTTAAAATCTATTTTACGTGCATATGCACTCGCGCCTGCTATTATTAATTTTGGACTGTTCTCTTTTGCAATGCGCTCTACTTCGTCATAGTCAATGAACCCTTCATCATTTACACCATAAGGCACACATTTGAAATATTTACCTGAAAGGTTTACAGGGCTTCCATGTGTAAGATGTCCGCCGTGGTCAAGGTTCATTCCCATAAATGTATCTCCTGGCTCCATAAGTGCAAAGAATACTGTCATGTTCGCCTGTGCACCGGAGTGTGGCTGTACATTGGCGTATGTGCAGCCAAAAAGTTCCATTGCCCTGTCCCTTGCAAGGTCTTCTGCAATATCTACATACTGGCAGCCGCCGTAATACCTTTTGCCAGGGTAGCCTTCTGCATATTTATTAGTAAGGGTGCTTCCCATTGCTGCCATAACAGCTTTGCTTACAAGGTTTTCAGAAGCAATAAGCTCTATATTGTCCCTCTGCCTTCCAGTTTCCAGTTCTATAGCTTTTGCTATCTCCGGGTCAAAATTTTTAACTTCATCAAATGAATACATGTCTTACCTCCTATGCTCTTTATCAATAGATTTGCCAATATCACTGCGCATATATTTATTTTCAAATTCTACCCATTCTGTTGCTTTATATGCGTTTGCCCTTGCCTCTTTAAGGTCTTTTCCTTTGGCTGTAATTCCAAGGACCCTTCCTCCATTTGTTACTATGCCTTCTTCTGTCTTTTTAGTGCCTGCATGGAATACATAATATCCTTCTTTGCCCTCAAAGTTTTCAAGCCCTTTTATAAGCTTGCCCTTTTCATAATGCTCAGGGTAGCCGTTTGATGCAAGTACAACACATACTGCCGCATTATCCTCAAATTCCAGGTCAATTTGGTCAAGTTTCCCGTCTATGCAGGCGTCAATTACATCTAAAATATCATTCTTCATACGTGGAAGGACTACCTGTGCTTCCGGGTCCCCGAACCTTGCATTGTATTCAAGCACACGCGGGCCTTCTTCTGTAAGCATAAGCCCGGCGAAAAGCACACCTGTAAAATCCCTGCCTTCTGCTTTCATGGCGTCCATTGTTGGCTGGTAAATTTTTTCCTCACAGAACTTTTGTATTTCCTCTGTATAGAAAGGACTTGGTGAAAATGTGCCCATGCCGCCTGTATTAAGCCCCTTATCACCGTCTTTGGCACGTTTATGGTCCTGTGCGCTTGTCATAGGCTTAATATGTGTACCATCACAGAAACATAAAACTGAAACCTCCGGTCCTGTTATAAAGTCTTCTATTACAATTGTGTCCCCTGCATCACCAAACTGTTTGTCAAGCATAAGGGTGGCAACACCAGCTTCTGCCTCCTGTAAATTATTGCAGATAAGTACCCCTTTGCCAAGTGCAAGCCCGTCTGCCTTCAATACAACCGGGAAACTGGCATTCTCAAGATATAAAATAGCTTCTTCTGGTGATGTAAATGTTTCATAATGGCAGGTAGGAATATTGTATTTCTTCATAAGGTCTTTAGAAAAGCTTTTTGAGCCTTCAATTATTGCAGCATTCTTACGTGGCCCGAATACCCTTAAGCCCCTTTCCTCAAATACATCAACAATCCCGCCAACAAGCGGGTCATCCATACCGATTATTGTAAGGTCTATACCGTTCTCCTGTGCAAAATCTGCAAGTCTTCCAAATTCCATTGCAGGAATATCAACACATTCTGCAATGCCTGCTATCCCGCCATTGCCCGGCGCACAGTAAATTTTATCTGCCCTTTTGCTCTTTGAAACACTGTAAGCAATGGCATGTTCACGCCCGCCGCTCCCAACTATTAAAACTTTCATCCTGTTTTTAAGCCTCCTGTTTTATATGCGCAATATTACCTTCTATATATACTCTTCCTTCACCAATTAAATTAATGGCTTCTGGAAGTATTTTCCACTCCGCCTGCTCCATTACACGCCTTTGCAGGATTTCCGGGGTATCCCCTTCATGCACATTAACTGCCTTTTGTAAAATAATTGGCCCGTGGTCAGCCTCTTCATCCACAAAATGCACTGTAGCGCCTGTAACCTTGTTGCCTGCTGCAAGCACGCTTTCATGGACTTTAAGCCCATAATACCCCATGCCGCAGTGTGCCGGTATAAGTGACGGGTGTATATTTATAATACGGTTTCTGTATTCTTTAATTATTTTGCCAGGGACTACCACAAGATAGCCGGCAAATACCACTAAACCAACAGAATATTCCCTTAATGTATTTACCATTGCATCTGCAAAACCTTCCCTGTCCGGGTAATCCTTAGGACTAATGCATACTGACGGAATCCCCCTGCCCCTGGCACGTTCCAGCGCAAATGCCCCCGGCTTGTTGCTTATAACTACAGCTATCTGGGTATTTTTAATAGTACCATCTTCTATCCTGTCCATAATTGCCTGTAAGTTGGTACCACCACCAGAAACACATACAGCTATCTTCATATTAATGTAATCCCCTTTTCACCATCTGTAATATCCCCAATTATAAAACCAGCCTGTCCTGATGCATTTAACAGGCTTGTTGCTTTGTCTGCATCAGCTTCATTTACTACAAGCATCATGCCAATGCCCATATTAAATGTATTATACATTGCATCTTTTGCAATATCTCCGTCTTTTGCAAGCATGCCAAATATAGAAGGCACTTCATAGCTTCCTGTATTTATCTGTGCGCGGACTCCTTCTGGCAGCATACGTGGTACATTCTCATAAAAACCGCCGCCTGTAATATGGCAGCATCCTTTTATTGTAACACCGCCTTCTTTAACTGTCCTTAATGCATTAACATATATCTTTGTAGGTTCAAGCAGTGCTTCCCCAAGGCTTCTCCCGCCAAGCGATTCAAAAGTCCTTGAAAGATTTTCATGGCTTACATCAAATACTTTGCGCACAAGTGAAAAACCATTGCTGTGTACACCTGAAGATGCTATTCCAACTATTACATCCCCTGGCCTGATATTATCCCCTGTTATCATTTTCCTGCGGTCTGCAATCCCGACTGCAAAGCCGGCAAGGTCATATTCATCTGCAGGATAGAATCCAGGCATCTCAGCTGTTTCACCGCCAATCAGTGCTGCACCTGCCTGCCTGCATCCTTCGGCAATACCGCCTACAATGCCTGCAATTTTCTCTGGTTCATTCTTCCCACATGCTATGTAGTCAAGAAAAAACAAAGGTTCCCCGCCAGTACATACAATATCATTTACACACATTGCAACACAGTCAATCCCTACTGTATCATGCTTATCCATTTCAAATGCAATTTTTAACTTAGTACCAACGCCATCTGTACCTGACACAAGCACAGGTTCTTCCATTTTCTTAAATGGTTCCATTGAAAATGCACCTGAAAAACCACCAAGCCCTCCTAAAACTTCACTTCTCATTGTACTTTCAACATGCTTCTTCATAAGTTCAACAGCCTTGTAACCTGCTTCAACATCAACGCCTGCATTCTTATAATCCATTACTGCCTCCATTCTGCCTGTAATAGCACATATTAAAATTATCCAAATCTAGTTAATTGTACCACAAGGAATCCCGTTTGTCATTTAAAATATTTGCAATTAATGCTTTTTCTTTGTATAATATGTCCAATGGAAATTTTATTTATTTTACAGGGGAAGGGGGAAAGATATTGAAAGAACCTAAAAGAAGGAAATTAACACTAAAGGGGTTTTTAAAAGCTTTCTGGATTTTTTACGCACTTGCCAGTGTTGTTGTTACCATTGTAAATGCAGACAGGCTTATTACAAAGGATTATAAAGAAACTTCCGCTTATGTCCCATTAGATGATTCATGGGATATTATAATAAATGATGATGTATACAGTAATATTAACACCAGTAATTTCCGCTTTGATGCAGTCAGTAAAGGTGATATAATTGTTATGTACAAGAAACTCCCTGATGACTGGGAGTTTCCCGAAGGGACTTTGCGTATACGCACAAAACAGGCAGCAATTAAAATATATATTGATGAAAACCTGGTTTATGACTATGGGTATGACCGTTTTATGAAGGGCAAAACTGTTGGCACCGGCTACCAGTTTATTAACTTTCCAGATGAATATAAAGGCAAACACCTTAAAATAGAATGGTTTATAACAGAGGATAATGTTTTTTCCAAAATAGACTCTATACGTATTTATGAATGGGCCAATGCTTACCGTGTAATTATAACAGAAAACAGGATTCCTTTGTTTCTTGGAAGTTTCCTGCTTATTTTCGGGCTGGTAACAGGCATTATTACAATTATTGTACTTGCATTTTCCACAAAGTTTTTAAGGATATTCTGTGTTTCCATGTTTTCAATATGCATGGGGCTGTGGACACTGTGTTATTATGATGTTATCCTGGTTTTCGCTATCCCGCTATATTCAGTTTCATTACTGGAATATATCTCATTATACCTTTTGCCGCTGCCGCTTACAGTTTATTTATATGGAGATGTCCAGGCACTTGGCAATAAATATATAAAAGCATTCTTCTGGCTCGTTTTATCTGTACAGGTTATATTTATCACTATAACAATGGCACTCCATACAATGGATATTGTACATTTTGCTGCCACGTTAAAATATATGCATGTAATAATTGTATGCAGCCTTGCTTATTTCCTGCTGGTATTAATACTGAACCTGAAGAAAAGCAAGATTAAAAACAAGTTCTTCCTTATTGGCATGATTTTTATTATTATATGTATTTTTTATGACCTTATCAGTTATTGCATGAACCGTTATCTCGGGTACACACCTCTTTCATTGAAAGGTGTATCCTCTATGGGTGTAATGGTCTTTGTTTTTATACTTATTATTGATTTTTATATGGATATGACAAGGAAGGCAATGCAGGAAACAGAACGTAACTCGCTGCTTAAAAGTGCATATACTGATGACCTGACACAGCTTAATAACAGGCGTTACTGCAAAGAATATATGCATAAAATTGATAAAGGCAGTACAGATGGATATACTGTTTTCTGTTTTGACTTAAATAATTTAAAGATTATGAATGATACATACGGGCATGCAAGGGGTGATGCCTTAATTAAAAGCGCTGCTGCTGTTATTGCAGAAACATTCAGGGATTATGGCATTGTTGCAAGAATGGGCGGTGATGAATTTGCTGCTGTGCTTGAAACATCTGATGAAGGAAAAGTTTCAGGGCTTACTGGAAAGCTTCTTGAAAATATTGACAGGAAAAACAAGGAAAACCCTGGGCTTAATATGTCTATGGCTTATGGATATGCCTGTGGAAGCCAGGAAGAAAGTAATATAGAAAAATTATACCAGGTTGCTGACAACCGCATGTATGAACATAAAGAACAAATGAAAAAATCAGGGCTTGCCGCCGCCAGATAAAAAGATAACTGCCCATTGCATAAAGTTATACGCAGCGGGCAGTTATTATATTGTCCCTTTAAATAACAAGTTATTTAGCAAATTCTGATTTTGCAAGCTTATCTGCAAAATCCCGCATAGTTTCTGATATCTTTATCTGCTGCGGACAGACAGCCTCACAGCTGCGGCAGCCTATACATGCTGACGGGCATTTTTCTTCTGGCATTGTACCTACCAGCATTGGTGCTATAAAACCTCCGCCTGTAAAGCTATGTTCATTATAAAGTTCTATAAGCCCAGGGATATCAAGCCCTTTAGGACAGTGGCTTGTACAATAATGGCAGGCTGTGCATGGAAGCCTGTTGCTTAAAAGCCCGTCTGCAACACCCAGAAGTGTATCCATTTCTTCTTTTGAAAGCGGCTTGTCTGTTCCAAATGTCTTAATATTTTCCTGTACCTGGTTAAAGTCTGACATTCCAGAAAGCACCATTGTTACACCTTCTATGCTTTGCAGGAAACGGAATGCCCATGCAGGGATTTTCTCATCCGGGCGCTTTTCAAGAAGCTTCTTTTCTGCTTCCTCTGGAAGCTTTGCAAGCTTTCCGCCACGCAGCGGTTCCATTACCCATACCGGGATGCCACGTCCGTTTAAAAGTTCCACCTTAGCCTTGGCGTCCTGGAATGACCAGTCAACATAATTAAGCTGTATCTGGCAAAATTCCATCTTGTCACCATAAGCGTCAAGGAAACGCTTTAATACATCATAGCTTCCATGCACAGAAAAACCAAGGTGGCGTATGCGTCCGTTTTCTTTCTGTTCTGTAAGGTATTTGTAAATACCATATTTTTCATCAAGATATGCGTCAATATTCATTTCACATACATTATGGAATAAATAAAAATCAAAATATTCCACACCGCATTTCTCCAGCTGCTTCTCAAATATTTCTTCTACTTTATCCATATTTGAAAGGTCATATCCTGGAAACTTTGTAGCAAGGTAATAACTGCCACGTGGATAAGATTTAAGTATCCTTCCCATTACAAGTTCTGAATTTCCATCATGGTATCCCCATGCTGTATCATAATAATTAATGCCATGTTCCATTGCATAAGCAACCATTTCTGCTGTCTTTGCTTCATCAATTTTTGAATCATCGCCATCACAGACAGGAAGGCGCATTGTACCCATGCCAAGCGCTGAAAGTGTTAAATCCTGGAATTTTTTTGTTACCATTATTCTGCATCCTTTCTCTTTTATATAACCTGTTACAACAGTTAAAACTATTATATACTCTTCCAGAAATTTACACAACATTAATTTCATTTGAATTTTCCCATTTTTTTAAAATAAAAGCCTGCCAGCCCATTAATAATATTTGTTTGCACAGAAAACCATATTGAATTTATTGCTATATATATGTTAAAATACCTGTACGGCAAACTGGATTATAATTCCATCTGCCAGTTTTAATTAAATTTACATTAAGGAATGGGGATATTATGTCTGATAATACTATTAAAAATAATAACATAAGTGATAATGTAAAAAAGGAAATTGAAAAACGCAGGACTTTTGCAATTATTTCACATCCTGATGCGGGCAAAACCACTCTTACTGAAAAATTCCTGCTTTATGGTGGTGCAATTAATACTGCTGGTTCTGTAAAAGGCAAGGCAAATTCCAAATATGCAGTATCTGACTGGATGGAGATTGAAAAGGAACGTGGTATTTCTGTAACGTCTTCTGTGCTGCAGTTTAATTATGACGGTTTCTGCATAAATATTCTTGACACGCCAGGCCACCAGGACTTTTCAGAGGATACTTACCGCACCCTTATGGCAGCTGATTCTGCTGTAATGGTTATTGATGCTTCCAAAGGTGTTGAGGCGCAGACCATAAAGCTTTTTAAAGTCTGTGTAATGAGGCATATTCCTATTTTTACATTTATTAATAAAATGGACAGGGACGCAAGGGATTCTTTTGAACTTCTTGATGACATTGAAACTGTACTCGGGATACGCACATGCCCTGTAAACTGGCCTATTGGTTCCGGGAAGGAATTTAAGGGCATTTATGACAGGAAAGCCAGGACTGTACGCACATTTGAGGCAGTGGCAACAGGCGGTGCAAAATCTGCTGCTGAAACGGACTATTCTATTGATGATGAAGAACTGCACAAAGTTGTGCCAGACCACTTATACAGCCAGCTTATAGAGGAGATAGAACTTTTAGATGGTGCAAGTGACCCGCTTGACCTTAAAAAAGTCCAGAAAGGTGAACTCTCACCTGTATTTTTTGGCTCTGCATTAAATACTTTTGGTGTCGGGATATTCCTTAAGTATTTCCTGGATATGACTTCCACCCCTCTCCCCCGTCTTTCCAACGAAGGTTTAATAGACCCTGTGGAAGAACCATTTTCCGCATTTGTATTTAAAATACAAGCCAATATGAATAAAGCACACCGTGACAGGATTGCATTCCTGCGTGTATGTTCCGGGCGCTTTGATGCTTCCGCTGATGTTTACCATGTACAGAGCGGGCGTAAGCTTAAGCTCTCACAGCCACAGCAGATAATGGCACAGGACAGGCAGGTGGTTTCTGAAGCATATGCTGGTGATGTTATAGGTGTATTTGACCCGGGGATATTTTCAATAGGTGATACTATAACTGTACCTGGCAGGAAATTTGAATACGAAGGCATACCTACATTTGCACCAGAACATTTCTGCCGTGTTGTACAGCTTAATTCCATGAAACGCAAACAGTTTGTAAAAGGCATAACACAGATTGCACAGGAAGGCGCAATACAGATATTCCAGGAATATACCGCTGGTATGTCTGAAATAATTGTAGGCGTTGTGGGTGTTTTACAGTTTGATGTGCTTAAATACCGGCTTGAAAATGAATATGGCTGTGAAATAAGGCTTGAAGCACTGCCTTATGGATTTATACGGTGGGTAAGTGACCCGGGGACAGATGTTACAAAACTTAAACGCATGAATAATGTTAAAGCTGTCAAAGACATGAAAGGCAACCCGCTTCTTTTATTTGTCAATGACTGGATGATTAAAATGGTACTTGAGGATAATGAAGGCCTTGGGCTCCTTGAATTTAAAAAGAATTAAAAATATGTGGCTATATAAATTTAAAGATGGCAGCAGGAATATTATAAACCTGCTGCCATTATAAATCTGGTTCTTATAGAAATAACCAGAATTTATCCCCTAAAAGAAAATCTATAATATTGCAATGTATATTACATCTGTTTTAAATATTCTTCATACCCGTCTTTGCCAAGTTTTGTATCTTTGGCAGCTACTTGTTCTTTAAGCCCCTCTTTATATTTTATAAGCTTTTCGCGCAGCTCTTTATCTGCTATTGAAAGCATCTTTACAGCAAGGATGGCAGCATTGGCAGCCCCGTCTATTGCTACAGTTGCTACAGGTATTCCTGATGGCATCTGTACTATTGAGTATAATGAATCCACCCCGCCAAGGGCTTTTGTATGGATTGGGACACCTATTACAGGAAGGTTATATAGTGCTGCACACATTCCCGGAAGATGCGCTGCACCACCTGCCCCCGCAATTATTACTTCTATCCCCCTGTCCTCTGCTGACCTTGCATAGTCCACAAATATATCTGGTTCCCTGTGGGCTGAGATAATCCTTGTTTCATACTCAATTCCAAATTCTTCCAGCATTTTTGCTGCTTTTGACATAACAGGAAGGTCTGAATCACTTCCCATTACTATACTTACTTTAGGCATATTTTATCCTCCATTTTTATTTTTATAATATAAAATCTGACAGTACATAGTTGCTTATATCAATTCCCCTGTCTGTCAGGTAAACCCTGCCATTATTTACATTTTCTGCCATAAGCCCGGTCTGTAAAAAATATTTTATCACATCACCATACACCTTGTCCATGCTTATTCCAAACCTGTCTGCAAATTCACTTTTTAATACACCTTTGCACATCCTGAGCCCAAGAAACATAAATTCTTCCATCTGGCTTTTTATTGAAAGCCTTTCAAGGCTGCTGCCAGTGTTTTCCTTTACCTGCTTTTCTGCCATGCCCTGTAATGCCCTGTTTTTAAATATGCTGATGTATTTATTGTAATCGCTTGTACCTGTAAATCTTATGCCATCAATGTAAGAAGATGCCCCAAGCCCGGTACCAAGGTAATTGCCACCTGTCCAGTATGTTATATTGTGCTGGCATTCCATCCCCTTTTTACTGTAATTGGAGATTTCATACCTGCTATAGCCATGTTTTTTAAGCATTTCTCTTGTCATACTGTACATCTGCCTGTCTGTATCTTCATCTGCAATATTTAACTTTCCCTGTTCCTGCATCCTGTAAAACTCTGTGCCTGGTTCTATTATAAGGCTGTATGCGGAAATATGTTGTGGCTTAAGTGCAAGTACCTTTTCCAGTGTATCTTTATAGCTTTCCAGTGTCTGTTCCGGTATGCCAGCCATTATATCAATATTTATATTGTTAAATCCTGCTTCCATAAGACTTTTATAACTATCAAGAAATTCCCCGAATGTATGGATGCGCCCGAGTTTTAGCAGTTCGTTATCCTGTGCTGACTGCAGGCCAAGGCTTATCCTGTTTATCCTGGCTTCTTTAAATATTTCTATATGACTGCCTGTAATTGTACCTGGATTGGCTTCTATTGTAAATTCTGTATTTTCATCTGTGTATTTCCCTGCTGCCTGCGCAATTTTAAGAAGAAGCGGCGGTTCAAGGCATGTCGGCGTCCCGCCGCCTATAAATACAGTTTTTAAATATATTTTTTTATTGTATTTATTGAATATTTCTTCCCATGCTGCTAATTCATTAAGAAGCGCTTTTACATATTCCTGCTTCTTAGTGGCAGCACCGTCCCTGGAATTGCCAGCACTAAATGAAAGGAAGTCACAGTACAAGCATTTCCTTACACAGAATGGTATATGGATATACAATGAAAGCCCGTCTTTTTTAATTGTCCTCATCAAGTTTTAATACACTCATAAATGCCTGCTGTGGTATTTCAACACTTCCAAACTGCCTCATGCGCTTTTTGCCTTCTTTCTGCTTTTCAAGGAGTTTCCTTTTTCTTGAAATATCACCACCATAGCATTTTGCAAGCACGTCCTTCCTCATTGCCTTAACAGTTTCCCTTGCTATTATTTTGCTGCCTATTGCTGCTTGTATAGGGATTTCAAAAAGCTGCCTTGGTATTTCGTTTTTAAGCTTGCCACACATTTTCCTGCCACGCTCATATGCAGTATCTGCATGAAGTATAAATGAAAGTGCATCTATTTCTTCATGGTTTATAAGAATATCAAGCTTTACAAGGTTTGATGGCACATAACCCTTCATTTCATAATCAAGTGATGCATAACCCCTTGAACGTGACTTAAGCGCATCAAAGAAGTCATATATAATTTCATTTAATGGAAGCTCATATTTTAAAAGTGCACGTGTTTCTTCCATATATTCCATTCCAATATATACGCCCCTTCTCTCCTGGCATAGTGTCATAATTGCACCTACAAATTCTTTTGTCACCATTATTTCCGCTGACACCACAGGTTCTTCCATATGCTCAATTTCTGACGGGTCTGGCAGGTTTGACGGATTAGTTACTTCTAACATTTCACCGTTTGTTTTATATACATGGTAAATAACGCCTGGTGCTGTTGTTACAAGGTCAAGGTTATATTCCCTTTCAAGCCTCTCCTGTATTATTTCAAGGTGCAGAAGCCCCAGGAAACCACATCTGAACCCAAATCCAAGCGCTATTGATGTTTCTGCCTCAAACTGGAGTGCTGCATCATTTAACTGGAGTTTCTCAAGGGCATCCCTTAAGTCAGGGTACTTTGCCCCATCTGAAGGGTAAAGCCCGCAATAAACCATTGGCTGTACTTTTTTATAGCCTGGAAGTGCCTCACTGCAAGGCGAAGCAGCAAGCGTAACTGTATCACCGACACGGGTATCCTGTACATTCTTAAGGCTTGCTGTAATATACCCCACCATACCTGCCGAAAGTTCATCTGACGGAATAAACCTGCCTGCGCCAAAAATTCCTGTTTCAACAACATCTGCCTTAGCACCCGTTGCCATCATCAGTATTTCCTGCCCCTTTTTTACTGAGCCGTCAAATACACGGCAAAATATTATTACACCTTTGTATGCATCATATAATGAATCAAATATCAGTGCCTTAAATGGCGCATTTTCATCACCTGATGGTGCAGGTATTTTTGTAATAATCTGTTCAAGCACCTGTTCTATATTAGTACCCATTTTGGCAGATATAAGAGGTGCATCTGAAGCATCAAGCCCTATTACATCTTCTATTTCAGCCTTGACACGCTCCGGCTCTGCACTTGGCAGGTCTATCTTATTAATAACAGGCATTATCTCTAAGTCATGGTCTAATGCAAGATAGCAGTTGGCAAGTGTCTGCGCTTCTATCCCCTGCGCTGCATCTACTATAAGGATTGCACCTTCACATGCTGCAAGGCTTCTTGAAACTTCATAATTAAAGTCAACATGCCCCGGTGTATCAATAAGGTTAAAAACATATTCCTCACCATTATTTGCTTTATATATTATACGCACCGTCTGTGCCTTGATTGTTATTCCCCTCTCACGCTCAAGTTCCATATTATCAAGCACCTGCGCCTGCATCTCACGGCTTGTAAGAAGCCCGGTTTTCTCAATAATCCTGTCTGCAAGTGTAGACTTGCCGTGGTCTATATGGGCAATAATACAAAAATTACGTATATGTGACTGTCCTGTTCTTTCCATGTGTTCCCCGTTCCTTTGCTTTTTTCATCATTTCAGGTTTATAAAACAGTATAAACCTTCCAGTAAAATATCATAACATTATATTATAATAATTGCAATTTAAATTAATAGCTATTCCCCGCTTAAAACCTGGTCAAGCACCTTTGCCAGTGGCTCCATTGCATTTTTAGCTTCTGCAACTGTATTATTTTCATTGCCAAGCTCTATAAGCAGGAAATTTTCACGCAAATGCATATTATAACGGTAGCCCTTTAAGTAAACAGGCCTTGCAAAGTCAGGGTAATTCTCCATGCATTTTAGTTTCATCTGCAAGCTGAATGCAAGATTTGCCTGTAAATTCTTATTATAAAGGTATTCAATATTTCCTGATGAGTTTCTTGAAAGCCCGTTAAAAAACATAACCTGTGCTGTTTTCTTGCCATCTATTGTAGTAAGCCTCTGTACTGAATTGCCAACACCATCCCTGTGCAAATCTATAACAACCTCTATAGATGGATATTTTTCAAGAGTTGCGGATATTTTATCTGCCGCTTTATTATAAGCTTTGCTTCTGTCAATGCTTCCGTTTATCTTGTCAAATTCAGTTGTATCATGTATAACATTATAGCCATATTTCTTACGTAAAATATACGCAAGACGGCTTCCAACCCCTATAATTGAATCAGATTTCCTTCCCTTTTTGCTGTCTATAAATGCTTCAGATGCAGCATGTGTATGGAAAATAAGTATCTGCGGCTCATCACTTTTTTTAATGGTTACATCTTTAGAAAGCAGTTTCTCAACGTTAAAAATTGAATTATCTATAGAAGTTGAAGAATCTGTTATATAAAAATTCTTTAAAAGAAATGAACGGCTTTTGCTCTCCTTTAATTTATTAATTGTAGCTATATTACTTTTTATCTGTGGTGAAAATGCTGTATTTGCATTCTCATTTTCTTCTGCATTATTATCATTACTGTCATTTGTCCCGTCATCCTCCTTAATATAAACCTCCCCTGCTGCATCCAGGTTTCCAGATTCTCCTTCACCTGTGCCTATATTATCTGTATTGTCTGGCTCAGCAGGCTGGTTTTTAATATCCTCATTCTCAGCAAGCATATTGTTATAATCTTTTTCTTCCTGTAAAAGTTCTGCCACCTGTGTATCAGAGTTTTCAAAAAGCCTGTTTAAAGCCGCCATGTCACTTCCTGCCCCACTCCAGAATAAATTCCTGCTTCTGTACCCAGGATAAACTGATGCAAGGCTTTCAGAACCATTTATAGACTTTTTATTAATATTACTGCTATTTTCTACAAGATACGTCATAAAAGGACATGCCTCAAAAATTATTTTCCACTGGAATGAAGTATTATTTTCTTTATTTTCCAGCTGGACAACATTTATACCAGACATTCCTGCATCCACTATATAATTAATAAACATATCATGTATATTCTCTTTAAGGCTGTCTTTATCATTTAAAATAATACCTGTCCACACAATTATTATAAAAATTGCAAATATATATACTATTCCATGTCTTAATTTGTTTTTCTTCATAACCAGCCTCACTTTATCCGTTCTTATGGCAAAAATCTCCTATACCATAAATATGAGGCTTCTTTTGCTTCTATTCATTCCAGGCATCTTTTTTTAAGTTTTGAAAAATTTATTTATGCCATCTGATACAATCTTTCCAATCCATTGCACCTGTTCATCTATATCTTTTGGTGTTACAAAAAGATTTTTGGTATTATTATCTGCAATTCCTTCAAGGAAAATTTGTATTTCATTTTCTTTAAATCCCTGTTTCTGGAGTGTTTCCTCCATACATTCACTAACTATTACTGACGCATCTACTACTGTAGGCACACCTATTGCAATTACTGGCACTTTCATTGTTTCTTCATTGATTTTATGCCGGTTGTTCCCAATACCTGCCCCAGGCGAAATCCCTGTATCAGTTATTTGTATAGTCCTGCAAAGCCTTCCTATGCTTCTTGAAGCAAGTGCATCTACCACAAATATAGTTTCTGGTGCTATATTTTCCACAATCCCGTCCAGGACCTCATAAGTTTCCATACCTGTCTGCGCCATTACGCCAGGTGTAGCTGCACAGACAATTTTATTGCCTTCAAGCGCCTCCTCCCCAAATTCACACACCATATGCCTGTTCACCCTTATCCTGTCCATTACCACAGGTCCAAGGGCATCAGGAGTTGCAAACCTGTTTCCAAGTCCTGTAACCATATATGTTTCTGCTTTTTTCTTTTCTGTATGCTTTTTCCTGCTTCTTTTATCTTTTACCATATCTATAAGTATATTACAAATAGTACCAGACACTTTATCTTCAAACTTTTTAGTTTCATTATCATCCATATATCTGCTTTTATCTGTAAACTCTATTGTTACGTAATTACCCTCTGGCTTTTTCATAAGCATTGCCCCTTCTTCATTAGTAATATTTACCGTACTTATCCTTATACAGCCATTTTGTATTATTTTCTCATCTAAAACCACCCCTTTAATCTCCACATGGTCTTCTGGGAAACTTTCCCTGGCTTCTATTGCAAGGTCTGTCCTTTTCTCAAACATAAAGTATCTTTCCTTTCTTTTCCAAATACTGGCAAACCAGCTTTTTATTTTATTATTATACTGACGACCGCTAAGATTTTCCAATTTCTGAACAGCCCATATTGCATAAGTAGGCAATACGTGCTGTTCAGAAAGGAAAATCTAATCGTTCGTGAGT
>DKYP01000179.1:8150-8634 GCA_002499945.1 Lachnoclostridium sp. UBA7097 | reverse complement strand
AAATTACTTTTGTCAATATTATTATAAAATTTTTTAATTTTTCCATTAAAATTATATATAACTGCCAGTATAAAAACATTTGTTTCTAATTGCTTTATGCAAACATATTAACGGCAGCGCAGGAACAATACATAAAATATACAATATATTATCTGGACAAAATAAAAAAGCACTCCATATAATGAAGTACCTTTTAATAATTTTAAAATAATAGTTTCCTGTCCATAATTGTCAAATTCCTTTGCTGGTTTGGGAATATCAATCCATGCATTCCTGTCACCATCTTTATAAAATACAAAATAAAACCCCTCTGGCAAAGCAATCTCTGGTATCCAGCCTGAATCCCCTTTCTAATAAAAGTTCTTAATGCGTCCATCATTATTATCAAATTTTATAATATTCCCTCCTCTTTTAATATTCCTTTTATTTTAATGTAATTTTTCTATTCATGTGAATGTAAGGCATCATTTCTTGATAAAAGATA
>DKYP01000179.1:3676-8093 GCA_002499945.1 Lachnoclostridium sp. UBA7097 | reverse complement strand
AGGCCTTTCACTATAATAACAAAATGAATGGAAAAAATATCACAAGTTCCCGAAAAATTTATCCGGAAAAATTCCGGTTGCAACAAAAAAGGATGTAAAGCCCTGTCAAAGCCTTTACACCCTGATTTATAAATATTCAATTTCCTCCGTTCCGGTTAGCCTTGAGAATGTATTGCATCATTTCTTGATAAAAGATATAAACAATACTGGTTTATATTAGTACCCTCTTTTTGGGAGTGTTCTGACAGCAGCCAGTGCAGGCTTTTGGGAATTTGCAGCCTTAACTGGCAGGAATAATTATCTAATTCATCTGGCCTGGCAATTACAATTCCTTCCTCTAGTGCTGCTTCAATCCATGCTTTCTTTGCATCTGACGCATTGCTGATAGCTGATTCCAAAGTATTTCCACATGTAATACACCCTGGCAGGTCTGGAAATGCGACAACATAACCTCCCTCTTCCGCATCAGGTACAATTTCCATGCGGTAGGGTAGTTTCATATATTCATCTAGCGTCATCTGTATCTACCTCTCTCTCTATTATTTCTTTTACCATTTTAACATATACTCTTTTAATTGGCTCATGCTTGGGAATTGTAACTGGACTGCACCCATCTTTACGGAAAATACAATGGCTGCTTCCCCCTTTAGGCTGGCTCATTTTGTATCCATAATTTTCCATTACTTTCTTTAACTCATTAAAACGTAATTCTTTAGATAAAGAACATATTTTTTCTATTAATTTATCCCATTTAGACATAAGCCAGTCTCCTTTAATACATGCAGTTATACCTGTATTTTTCTTTACCCATCAAGCACTTTTTCAAGTATCTGGAACACTTCAGCCCACTCCCCGTCCATGGAAGATATATCCATCGCGTCCAGTTTGTCACGCAGTTTTTCTACAAGTTCTTTCTGTTTCCTGAACCTTGCCACAAGCCCCAGCTTCCCTTCGTAAAGTTCCAGCTGCTTTGTTGCCCGTTTTACTGTATCATAAACACCCTGCCTTGTTATACCTTCTTCCTGTGCAATTTCACTGAAATTGTAGTCCTCCAGTATACTTGCTTCAAACA
Organism: Lachnoclostridium sp. UBA7097; assembly: GCA_002499945.1. Taxonomy (GTDB): domain Bacteria; phylum Bacillota; class Clostridia; order Lachnospirales; family Lachnospiraceae; genus Butyribacter. Next base: position 7,021 of record DKYP01000179.1, on the reverse strand, counting down.
TGCGCTGCTGGTTATCTTTTAACAGCGCCCCATAGAAATCATATAATATGGACAGTTCCAGCCGCTCCTCTATAGTATGCTCTTTTTTTAAACTAGACATTTACAAACCTGCCTGCTTCTTTCTTTAATTATTTATACTCACGAACGATTAGATTTTCCTTTCTGGACAGCACGTATTGCCCACTTATGCAATATGGGCTGTCCAGAAATTGGAAAATCTTAACGGTCGTCAGTATAGTAATCCTGTGGTTGCTGTCTGCCTTACTTGGAACCTGCCCTGGCTTTTTACTGCTTTCCAGTACCAGTCTTGTAACCATAACAGGTATAAACCCAGGAACAAAAAACGGAAAACTTTTCATTTTTTGCCCTGGGTATAATTTATAAAACATCTGTCTTGGACTTTCCAGCCCAAAGCTTAAACAGGATATGCCATATTTTCTTTATCTGCTACTGATGAATCAGCTTTGTTCTGCTGTGCTTCCCTGTACTTGAAAAATTCCATTGCAACTTGTGGGAAGAGTGCATATGATAATACATCTTCATCCTGCTGTTTATACTGCTTCATTTCTTTTTCAAGTTCTGCAAGCTGTGGCTCTATTAAATCAGCCGGACGGCATGTAATTGGTTTTGTATCACCAATACATTTCTTCTGCACTTCAGGGTCAAATGGTTTGACTGTCTGCCCGAACTCACCTGAAAGAAGCTTCTTGGACTCTTTTGTAACCATTTTGTATCTCTCACCTGAAACTACGTTTAACACAGCCTGTGTGCCAACAATCTGTGATGAAGGTGTAACAAGGGGAGGCTCGCCAAAATCTTTACGTACTTTTGGCACTTCTTCAAGCACTTTCTCATACTTGTCTTCCTGTCCCATCTCCTTAAGCTGTGATACAAGGTTGCTAAGCATACCGCCAGGGACCTGGTAACGGAGTGTCTGGATATTTACACCAAGCACTTTTGTGTTCATAAGCCCTGATTTAAGCGCTTCCTCACGCATAGGGCGGAAGTAGTCTGCAATCTGGGCAAGCTTGTTCTGGTCAAGCCCTGTATCATAAGGTGTTCCCTTAAATGCTTCTACCATAACTTCTGTAGCTGGCTGGCTGGTTCCCATTGAGAATGGTGACATGGCTGTATCAATAATATCACAGCCTGCTTCAACAGCTTTCATATATGTCATGGCTGCCACACCGGAAGTATAGTGTGTATGGAGGTCAATAGGAATATCTACTGATTCTTTAAGTGCAGTAACAAGCTCTGTAGCCTTTACAGGCACAAGAAGCCCTGCCATATCTTTGATACAGAGTGACTTTGCGCCCATATCTTCAATTCTTTTAGCCATATCCTTCCAGTAATCAAGTGTATATGCATCACCCAGTGTATATGAAAGGGCTATCTGCGCATGGCCGTTTTCTTTGTTGGCTGCCCTTACAGCTGTTTCAAGGTTTCTAAGGTCGTTAAGGCAGTCAAATATACGGATTATATCAATACCATTTGCAATGGATTTCTGTACAAAATACTCAACCACATCATCTGCATAATGGTTGTATCCTAAAATATTCTGTCCACGGAACAGCATCTGCAGCTTTGTGTTCTTAAAGCCTGCCCTGAGTTTCCTAAGCCTTTCCCATGGGTCTTCTTTAAGGAACCTGAGTGAAGCATCAAATGTTGCACCGCCCCAGCATTCAACTGAATGGTATCCTACCTGGTCCATCTTGTCTATTATTGGAAGCATCTGCTCTGTTGTCATCCTTGTGGCAATCAGTGACTGATGCGCATCACGGAGAATTGTTTCCGTAATCTTTAAAGGTTTCTTTTCTATCTTTGCCATGATTTATCCTCCTAAATTAGATACCAAATATTGCCATAAATACACCAGCCGCAACTGCTGTACCAATAACACCTGCAACGTTTGGCCCCATCGCATGCATAAGCAGGAAGTTTGTAGGGTCTGCCTCTGCACCAACTTTCTGTGATACCCTCGCTGCCATAGGAACCGCTGATACACCGGCTGAACCAATAAGCGGGTTAATCCTGCCATGTGTAACTTTGCACATAAGCTTGCCAAAAAGCACACCTGCTGCTGTACCAACACAGAAAGCAACAAGCCCTAATACAACTATTTTAAGTGTTGAAGCCCTTAAAAATGCTTCTGCACTTGTAGAAGCGCCTACTGAAGTACCAAGCAGGATAACTACAATATACATAAGTGCGTTGGAAGCTGTTTCTGTAAGCTGTTTTACAACGCCTGATTCCCTGAAAAGGTTGCCAAGCATAAGCATACCTACAAGTGGTGCTGTTGTTGGCAGGATAAGGCAGACAACAATGGTAACTATAATAGGGAAAAGTATCTTCTCCAGTTTGGATACTGGACGTAACTGTTCCATTTTAATCTTACGCTCTTCCTCCGTTGTGAAAAGCTTCATAATAGGGGGCTGGATAATAGGCACAAGTGACATATATGAATATGCTGCCACTGCTATAGGCCCCATATATTCAGTCTGTTTAAGCTTCCCGCAGAGGAAAATAGACGTAGGTCCGTCAGCGCCGCCGATAATTGATATTGCTGCTGCTGCCTTGTCATTAAACCCAAGAAGGATTGCTATAAGGTAGGCAGAAAAAATACCAAACTGTGCTGCCGCCCCGAGAAGGAAGCTTGCAGGGTTTGCAATAAGCGGGCCAAAGTCTGTCATTGCACCTACACCAAGGAATATCAGTGAAGGCAGAATACTCCATTCATCGAGTATATAGAAATAGTGTAATAAACCGCCGACGCCATTTGATGTGTCCTCAGGGCTTGCCATAATATCCGGGTAAATATTTACCAGTATCATGCCAAATGCAATAGGGACTAACAATAATGGCTCGTACTCTTTTTTAATCGCCAGATAGAGAAATATACAGCCGACCAGTATCATAAGGTAATTACCAAGCGAAAGGCTGGTAAAAGCGGTCTGGCCTGCAAGGTTCTCTATCGTTGTAATAACGTAATCCAAAGCCGTTCCCTCCTAGTTTAATGATGCAAGTACAGCTCCTGCTTCTACAGAGTCACCTGCTGACACATTAATGCCTGCAACTGTGCCGTCCTGTGGTGCAACAATTTCATTTTCCATTTTCATAGCTTCAAGTATCATAATAACATCACCTTTTTTAACAGCCTGGCCTGCCTGTGCCTTTATAGATAAAATCTTGCCAGGCATAGGTGCATTAATCTTAACTGCCCCCGCAGCCCCTGCTGGTGCTGCTGCCTTAGGGGCTGCTTTAGGTGCCGCTGCTTTCGGCGCTGCCGCCTTTGGCGCTGCACCTGTACTGCCCTGTCCGCCCTCTTCTACTGTAACATCATAAACA
>DKYP01000179.1:0-3372 GCA_002499945.1 Lachnoclostridium sp. UBA7097 | reverse complement strand
TTATTTTTTCCTCCATATACTTTAATCATCTAAAATATAATTTTTACCTTCTGATAATTGAACGTATTACAAGACCATCTGTACATTCATTTTCACTTGCCGCTGCAATGGCTGCTGTAATAACTGCAACAAGTTCCAAATCATCAGTTAAATCTTCTTCCACTTCTTCCACGGCAACAGGTGCCACAGGAACTGGCTGCTGTACAACCGGCTCTGCCTGTTTTGGCTTATTAAACATATTGCCAAGATGTTTAAACTGCGCAATAATAACAGCAATAAATATAAGAACCAGGAATACTATGCCCATGCTCATAACTGTGTTAAGGCCTGCTTTTCCCATAATCTGGCCTTTGGACTTATATTCTTCTACATTCCATGAAACTGTATTGCCGTCTTCATCATAAGTAACTGAAAATACAAGTTTACTGCCTGAATCTGTAAGAACTGTTTCAGTTACTGTTGCAGTATCAGTTGTTATTGTCAGGCTGCTGCTGTCCTTTTTATCATATTTGCCATATTTATCCCTGAGCTTTCCTGACTCTTTATACTGGAACAGGGTTTCATCATCAAGCTGCCCTGCATAATCTGTTACGGCGCTTTCAAAGTCATACTCAAACCAGCTTTGTACAAAGGAGTCAGTATTTTCTTCAAGCGTCTTTTTATCGAAATTTTCGTTAGTCTTTACAAGACTAAAACTACATCCCGCCATCACCAGTATACAGGATATGATACAGCAAATTAAAGCTAATCTCTTCTTCATATGCCACTCCTTACCTAGATGGTTCCATGCTTTTTACTGATTGGATACCCGCTTTTTGAAAATAACATTTCAAATGCATACAATAAATGCTTCCTCGCTGAAGCAGGCTCTACAACCGCATCAATATAGCCCCTTGCTGCTGCCGCTTCTGTTCCTGTCTTTTCTGCAAATTCAACTGCTTTTGCTGCCACATCTGCATCCTTGTCATCACCATACATAACCTTTGCTGCTGCCTGTGCATCCATTGCGCCTATATTTGCGCCTTCAAGTGCAAATACCATGTCTGCACCGGTATGCTTTGAGTTCATGCAGATATATGCAGTACCATACGCATTGCCTGTAATAAGGTTTACCTTTGGCACATCTGCCTCTGTAAATGCTGCTGCAAGTTTTGCTGCTGCCTCTGCAATAGTCCTTTCCTCTTCCACTGTTGTAGCAAATCCTTCAACATTAGTAAGGGTAAGTACAGGAATATTGAATGCATCACACTTCTTAATAAATGAAACTGCCTTGTTACATCCTGCTGTAGTAAGCCTTGCATCATATTTACATACAGTTTTGCCATTTTCATCAAACTGTGCTGTACGGTTTGCAACAGCGCCTATTGTCATACCGTCAAGGCATATAAAGCCTGTAACCATCTCTTTAGCGTATTCCTTCTTTACCTCCATGAAGAAATTGTTATCGCCAATGTCTTCAAGTGCCACAGCAGGGTCCGCTATCTCTGCTGCAAGGTTTTCTGTCATCCTGTTTAAGTCGTCCATGCATTCATCTGAAAATGCTGTGTCATTATTATTGCCAGGAAGGATTGAAACAAGCTCCCTCACACCTGATAATACTTCCTCCTCGCCCTCTGCAGTAAAGTCAATTGCTGATGCTTCCTGCTGGAAAGCAGCTGATGCTGTATCAAGCTTTTCTGTATAATTCCCTGCCAGTGTATTTGGTGAGTTGACGAAAAACTTAGCATTCTTCTTTTCCATAAAAGTAAAATCACTCATTGCTGCCATTATAGCAACACCGCCGCCGCAATTGCCAAATACAGCACTAATCTGCGGGATTATGCCTGATGCCTTGGCTTTCATCCTGTATATCTTGCCAAAACCAGCAAGTGCATCTGTTGCTTCCTGCAGACGGATGCCAGCACAGTCTATAAGCCCGATAACAGGCACGCCTGTCTTTACTGCAAGCTCATAAATATGCACTATCTTCTTTGCATGCATCTCACCTATTGTACCATTAAGTACAGATGCATCCTGGCTGTATATATAGACAGGATTATTCTGGACAAGCCCGTACCCGGTTATTACACCATCTGATGGCACCAGCTTTTCCTGCATGTTAAAATCGGTGTTTCTCTTTGTAACACCTGCACCAATTTCAACAAAACTGTTCTCGTCAGTTAAAGCCGCAATGCGGTCCCTCGCTGACAAAGCATTCTTGTTACTCATGTTCAGCCCTCCAATATAGTAAAATTAATTGTGGCATTATAAAAAAAGCCACCTGGCATAAGCCAGTTAGTAAAAACAAAATATATACCAATTTTAATTTTATTACTTTTACCATAAAATAGCAACCTTTTTATTTATTTTACTTAAGATTTTTGTAAAAAATGCCGGCAGGGCAATAAAAATAGCAGGAAAGAAAAGGCATAAAGAAAAAGTTGTAAAAATGGTATAATTATGATACATTATACTACGTAGTATTACTAAGGACTAAATGACAATAAAAGGAAAAGGTAAAAGATGTGTTAAGATTTATTTATGTGATTTTAGGTAATCTGCACCGTGTCTGGATGATTCCCACAATGGGATATTATTCAAGGCATCCTGAAAAATATTCAGAAGAGTTCAGATATGAGTATGACAGGCACTGCATTACTATTATGAAGAAAAGAGGCCGTATTACCACCAATGCATACGGTACATACAACCTCCCGGAAGAAGGTGGTTATGTAATGTTTGCCAACCACCAGGGGAAGTATGATGCCCTTGGTATAATGGATTCACACAATACCCCGTGTTCTATTGTAATGGATGCTGACCGTTCATATATTCCTCTTGTTAAACAGTTTATAGATTTAGTACAGGGAAAAAGAATAAAGCTTGACGATTTAAGGCAGGCAGCAGGGATAATCAGTGAAGTTGCCGAAGAAGTAAAACAGGGGCGCAAGTTTATAATATTCCCGTCCGGTGGTTACGAACACCGCAATGGCAATTATGTAGACCCTTTTAAGCCAGGCTGTTTTAAAGGGGCTATAAAGGCAAGGGCACCAATAGTCCCTGTTGCCATTGTAAATTCCTGGAAAGTATTTGACCTGTGGTCACTCCGGCGTGTAGTTACACAGGTATTTTACCTTAAACCGTTATTTTATGATGATTATAAGGATATGAAATCAAATGCAATATCTGAACTGGTTTATAACAGGATATGTGCTGCTGTAAAATGTGCTGAAGCAGGCGATTTTAAAGCTGCCGTGCTTAAATAATACATATAATAATGCATCTTTTTATACTCACGAACGATTAGATTTTCCTTTCTGGACAGCACGTATTGTCTACTTATGCAATATGGGCTGTTCAGAAATTGGAAAATCTTAACGGCCGTCAGTATAA
>DKYP01000176.1 GCA_002499945.1 Lachnoclostridium sp. UBA7097 | reverse complement strand
TTGCGGTAGTCACCATTTCAAGTTTACCGGTCTTTTTATTATAGCAGTATACATATGCCTTATACCCGGCTTCCAAAGATGGAATCATTACTGGTGTTGTAACCTTTATGCCGCCTTTTGTGTTATTGTTGGCAATTTTTACAGTGTAAGCACCATTTTTTCCCAGTTTATTTGAAGATAAAATTCTATTTATTTTCTTTGTGGAAACTTTTCCAGTTTTTACCAGTATATTGGTATCTTTTTTCATTTCTTTATTTATTTTTTTAAGTTCACTCTTTGGTATGGTTACTGTATATGATTCTGCAAGGTTCTTGCATTGAAGGCTGGCAACAAATTTTTTGCCGCTTTCCTTAGCACTTTTTATACTTTCTTTTCTTACAATTACTTTGCGTATAACAACGCCATCCGGGTCTGGCAATACAATGTTTACAAGCACTTCAGGCGAAAGTTTCTCCCTGGCAATATCAACTGTAATTTTTTCAATGTAAATATCTACAATATAAATACCTGAAGATTTTATATTTTGGAAATAATTTTCAGGTACTATAGTATCAGCAGAAGATTCACTGTCTGTATCAGAAAGCCCTGTGTGGATTTCTGCATATGCGTTTACTATAGTTCCATTTATATCATAGCTGGTTACTTTTACAAGTGTAACAGATGTGCTGGTACTGGTTAATGTTTCTGTCACAACATTTAAACCATCTTTGTTTTCTGTTACGGTTTCTTTGGTATTTACTGTACCATCAGGCATGGTTACTTTTTCTGTAACTGTTGTTTTATTGCGATTAACTTGTGTAGTCGTTTCTGTAACTGCCCCTGTAACATCATCTGTTTTAACTTCAGTTGTAACTCCTGGTGCATTACTTGGTACTGGTGTACAAGTATTTCCTGGCGTATTGCTTGGTACTGGAATATATGAAGAGTTGCCAGAAGATGAATTGTATTTCTAATCCTACATCACATTTAATATATTCGTCATGTTTTATATAAAAACTAAATCCATATTCTGCATTATCTTGTAAAGGCTCATTTTGATAACTTGACACGTTCTGGCAAAGTCCTGCCTTGTTTCCTCTATTTGTAACTTTTACATAATTACCAGTCCAAGCGGAAGCATGCTGTTCATGGTTTGTCAAGGGACACTTTGGAACTGCCAGCCAATTAATAATATTCCACAATTTATTTATAAAATTTTATACAATGTGATACTATTTACTATTGTACTGCTCCCAGGTATTATAATTTAAAATATGATACCTGTGATTTCAGGTTTTCAGACAGTTCTGTCAATGTATGGACTTTCCCATTACACACATTTATATCTTCTGAAACGGATTCCATTGTTGCACTGGTTTCCTCGCAGCTTGCAGCATTTTCTTCAGATACCGCAGACAGATTCTGTATAATACTGCCCAATGTATTCTGCTGTTGTTCCATCCTGCCATTAATGTCATTTATACTCCTGCTTACATCCTCTACACGCATAATTTCATTTTTCAGGCTGTCAAATCCCTGTATAGTCAGTTTCAATTCTTCCTTTTGTTTTTCAAGGATGTCATTTAACTTTACAGTTTCTGCAATACTTGCATCTGAATTATTCACCAATTCATCAATGCGTTTTTCAATTTCCTCTGCACTCCTTGTACTTTCATCGGCTAAATTCCTTATTTCACCAGCAACTACAGCAAATCCTTTCCCTGCTTCACCTGCCCTTGCAGCTTCAATAGAAGCGTTTAATGACAGTAAATTTGTCTGGCTGGTTATATTTTTAATCATATCAACTGCTTCCCTGATTTTTTCACTGGATTTGTCTGTTGCCTGTGTTTTTGCTGCAACTTCACTGATGCTGTCTATGGTTTTCTGTGAAATATCCGTCAGGTCATCTAATATCTTTGCCATATTTTCAAATAAGCCGGAAGTTTCAGAAACCGCTGAATCGAGCTGCTGCACATGTGACGAATTACGGGTCACTTCACCAGCAATGGCTTTTACTTCTTCTTCTGCACTTATGGTATCCTGTGCCTGTCCTGTTGCACCAATGGCTATTTCTTCTACTGCATTGTTTATACCAGATATTGCATTGTATATTTCCGAGAAACGGTTTGAAAACTCCTGGTTGCTGTTGTCAAGCTCTACTGCCTTTTCTGTAATTCCAGAAACGGTATCCTTCAAGTGGTTCTGCAAGTGTTTTACAGACTGGCTTATCTGCCCGATTTCATCTGTCCTGTTTACATACCCTGTTATCTCACCATTGTCTGATATATCACCCTCCCCAAGCCTGTTTACTGCCTTATTGATTACAGTTAACGGTTTTAAGAACACTGCCAGAAGCATAAATGATAATACAGTTATGCTTATTGCTGCCAGCACGCATATTACCAGTAAAAATATTTCTATTTTTTTTGAAGATGCAAAGATTTCATCTTTTGAATCTTCCATAATAAATACCCATCCTTTACCAGCCATGCTATGGTAAGATGACAGATATTCCTCATTTCCAGCTTTGTATCCGGTGTACCCGTCTTCTTTAGCACCATTTTTTAACTTTTCCAATATATCCACTATGTAAGTTTCTTCTGCAACAGTTCCCACCTTGTCCTCATCATCTGCATAGATATATTCCCCGGTTTCTATATTGAGCAGATAAAACTTGCTGTTCTCCATCCCATTTTTGGGAAGTTCATTTAACCCTTTAAACAATTCTGTTGTAAATATTGCCACTCCTACAAAGCCTGCCGGCTTCCCGTCACTGCCATAACATGCCCTGTACATGGCTATAACCTGTTTCTGGCTGGCAGGCGACATAATAATGCCTGTATTGTATACACCATCCGAAGCAAGCAGGGAATCCTGGAGTGCCTTCAGTGAATCACCTTTCCGCATTACAAGGCCGGGTACATCCGGTTTAGTGTGGACTAACACACGTGTATCCCAGTCACATACATATATTCCTTCTATAGCGGCTTTATCTGCACTAAAGATTTCTGTATATTTCTGTGCTGATGCTACAGTTTCTTCATCATCTGGAGCATACAACAGGTCTGATACTTGTTTTGCCCTGCTGTATGCTGTAAGAAGTTCTTCTGAAGACTGTACATAATCTTCTATGATTTTAGCCCTTTCAGCAGATACCGTCTGCATGTTGCTTATTGTTACCTTCTCCATATTGCCAGATATGGAAAAACTGGTAAATAAAAACATACAGAGCATAACGATAACCTGCATAACTGCCATGTACAGTGACACCCTGGCGCTTATTTTTGTTTTCTTCATAAATGCTAACCTGCCCTTCTGTGGTTTTTCTATGGACAACTGCCCTTTACCATATCCTGTACTGCCCGCTTAGGGCAAGTACAGCAAACATATGCAGGCAGTTATCATAATATCTTCTTTTGCCTGTCCTCATTGGTGTATCCCAGAATATGTGTACCCATTCTAATGAAGAAGGGCTGCTGCTTATTAAAGATGCCTGTGTAATCGTGGCAAGCAGCCCGGCAGGATGTAGTACCTTTTCTTCTGTCTTTCTTCCATCAGTTGTATAAACTGTGTTAAACCCCTCTTCATCCTTACTTCCAAAAAAATCCTGGAGTTTTGCGGCTATGCTGCTGCTCCATAATCCATAATCTTTATCCCTGCCGCCATCCCATATATTGTCAAGTGCAATATTAGCAATAGTCCTGTAAGCATCACTGTAAAACCAGTCATGCCTTCCAAATATCTCCTGTTTTTCATATGGTGTCCCGTCAAAATAGCTGTATTCAGGGTTTAAACCCGTTATACTGTTACATGCTTTCCGTAAATAATCCCTGCTTGCCTGTGCCGCTTTTTCCCAGAAACTGCTGTCCTCTTTATCCGCCCACAATGCAAAAAGCCTGTAAAAATGCGGCAGGTGGTATGACGGGTCGGTAAAATCACATTCTGGAACAAACCTTATTAAATAATTATCCTTATCCCACATATTTCTTCCATTGCCGCTTTCCTCTTTATGTATACAGGCATGAAGGATTTTTTTTGCTTCTTCTGAATAGCAGAAAATCCCCTCACCATCACCCCATCTGTGTGAAGCAAAGAAAAGTGACATTGCAAAAAATTCTTCCCCGTCAGGGGCCGGGGATTCTGCGTTTTTCTTGCCATCACAAGCAACTGACCAGGCAAAATAACCAGCATCCCTGCCATAATCCATATACATATAAGCCCTGGCAAACTTCCATAAAAGGTCAAATTCTTCCTTATGGCCTGTCTGCACACACATCATCATTCCATAAGACATTCCCTCTGTACGTACATCATGGTTTCCTGTGTCTTCAAGGTAAGCCATTTCTCTATCCTCTGTCATATGGAAAAATTTATTTTTCCCATAAAATATTTCATTAAAACAACCTGAAATTTTCTGTTCTATTTCTTTACTGCTGTATCCTGCTTCTGCAAAAATATTCCTATATTCTGTATTTATATCCATAATTAATAACCTTTCTATTTTGACTTAACCCTCCTGTTTAGTTCCTGCTGCAGGTTTTTAAAAAAAATCCCCGGATTACACCCATTATATGCCTTCATATAACTGTCCCATGTTTCTTCAAAATCATCTGCCATTACCACTCTTGGCAGCCACTGGCGCTTTACACTGTCCATATCTTTCCATACACGCCCTGCCTCTGTAGAATAAGTAAGGTTTAAAGCATATGAATACAAAGGATACCATTTGCCAGGCTGTTCATTGCCCCCAAGCATATCTACATAGTTTTTACAGCCATATGCCTCAAAACATTCCCTTACATCTGGCGCAAGGGAATCAAAAAATATGCTTTCCTGGTATTCAGGTGAAAATGCATTAATACCATCTTTACTTATACCTTCTATTCTTGGAAAATAAGGGTACATGCAGAAATGGCCTGTCTGTAAGGCAGGGTTGTTAGTCCTGTTCCCCTGCTCCGGGGTTTTATAAAACAACCCGTTACTGTCAGCCTCATAGTCTTCACCTTTTATTCCCCAGAACCTTAAATTTTGTACTTCCTGCCCAAGCAAATCATTAATAAACTGGAATGCCCCTTCTACATCTTTACATGATACTGTAACAGAAATCCCCTTGGAAATATCCAGTTCGTTTGAACGTTTTACGTGCCATTTGTTCTTTATATTCCTGGAAATTGTTATTGGCAGGGGCACATAACTGCATCCCATGCCGGCTAAACCAAGATTGTCATAGGAAGCATTGATATCATATGCAAAATCCCACCACTGGTCAACCATTCCAAGCACAGCGCCTGTAGATAATTTCTCAAGGTACTCTTCATATGTGCTGGTAAAAGATTCAGGGTCAATAATACCGTTTTTAAATTCCCTGTTTAATAATTTAAAATACTTCTTTGCTGTAGGTGTAACATTGTAATCCATCACTTTCCTTGTTACAGGGTCTGTTATACAGCAGCCGTCATTTGGGTACCCGTCAAGGAACTGTGGTACATTTTCCAGGCAGAAAAACTTCCAGTCATCACAAAGTATGGTAAAAGGAATGTTCTTCCTTCCATCTTCCATTACAGGGTTTGCCTTTACATATGCCCTGATTAGTGAAAAGTATTCTTCTACGGTACGTATATCAGGATAACCTGCCCACTTTAACACACGCGTCTGTATCCAGAAAGCTTCACCCTGGTGCACAACTTCACAGTCTTTGCCATTCACCACGCCAAACTGCGGAATCCAGTAAATATGCCCGTCATCCTGCCTTAAACTGTCCCAGTCCTCTTGTGGCATATAATTATATATATTGGGATAATCTTCCCAGTACTGGTCTACTGGCAGCAGCGCCCCCGCTTCAAGGAACTCTTTGCCCCCTGGTACAAAATCAGGATATTCCCCGCTTGCAATATAGTCATTAACTGCGCTTTCCCTTGACCTTCCATTAAGCCATGTTTCATCACATCTTGCACCTGTAATTTCTGCAATTTTCATCTTAATCTTATTATTACTGTCTAACTGCTGCCCTGATGTATCAAAAAAAGCTGTAAAAACCTTAATATTTTTATCTTTTGCCGGGCTTTCTTTTGTGCACTGGTTATATAAAACAATTACAATACAAAAAACAAGCAGGCAAGCTATAATCTTTTTTACCATAGTTTCCATCCCCTTTACATAATTATTATAAAATATAATAGAAAATATATCCTGGCGGGACATACCCTGCCAGGATATAAAATTAACTAGGAATAAAAAATTATACTATTTGCCTGCATCATCTGCAAGTAAAACTACCGTTATTATACAACTCCTTTAATTACTCTTTTACACCGCCAAGTGTAAGCCCTGTTACAAAGTATTTCTGTAAGAATGGGTATATACAAATTATTGGAAGCATAGTAATTATTGTTGCAGCAGCCCTTACTGATGCCGGTGTAACTGCACCCGCAGTGTTTTTCATTGTTTCTGCTGTTGACCCAATGTTGGTTACTGCTGATAAGAGTTTCATAAGTTCATACTGCAATGTTGTATATTCATTACTCATACGGTTATAGAGCATTGCATCAAACCATGAATTCCACTGTCCTACAGCTACAAATAATGCAACTGTTGCATAAACTGGTTTACATAATGGTGATATTATTTTTATAAAAATTGTTGTATAACCAGCACCGTCAAGCTGCGCTGACTCTACAAGGCTGTCTGGAAGCCCGTTCATATATGTACGTATTACCAGCATATTAAATGCACTAATCATTCCCGGGATAATATATACCCAGAATGAATTAGTAAGCCCAAGTCCTTTAAACAAGATAAATGTAGGAATAAGCCCTCCATTTACATACATTGTTATAACCCAGAAAAGAGATAACTGCTTACGGAACATAAAACGTGGCCTGCTTACAATAAAAGCCAGTATTGCATTGGTAACAAGTGCTGTCAATGTTCCAATTACTGTACGTGCAACTGTAATAACTGCACCAGTTATAAGGTTATTCTTCTCAAGGACTGTTGTATAATTCTTCCATGTAAATTTCCTTGGAAGAAGATGTATCCCTCCCCTTAATGCATCAGTACCATCATTTAATGATATTGCAAGGGTATTTAATACAGGATATAATGTAACTATTACAAAAAGAACCATAAATATTGAATTAAAAACAGTAAACGCTACATCTGCTTTGGATGATTTCTTTCTGCGTTTCTTTTCATTTTCTGTACTTTCCATAACAAACCCCTCCTTTTAATACAGCCTCTCTTCACCACTGCGCTTTGCAACCTGGTTAGCAATAACAATTAATACAATGCTTACAACACTCTTAAATATACCAGCAGCAGTACCCATTGCATAATCACCCTGGCTTATGCCCCATTTAAGGACATATATGTCAATAGTTTCAGAAACGCTCTTTACAAGCCCGTTTCCAAGCAGGTACTGTATTTCAAACCCTGCATTAAGTACATTTCCGACATTCATAAGCAGTAATATAATTATTGTAGACTTAATTCCTGGAAGAGTAACATGCATAATTTTTGCCATCCTTCCAGCACCGTCTATTGATGCTGCTTCATATAAAGAAGGGTCAATAGCTGTTATGGCTGATAGATAAATAATCGCATTCCATCCTGTTTCCTTCCATACATTGGCAAATGCTACTATTGGCCAGAAGTAAGAAGGATGTGCAAAGAAATCAATAGAATGGTCTATTAAATGCAGGTTCCTTAACACTTCGTTAATTATTCCTGTGCCACTTAACGCATCATGTAAAATACCTGTAACAATAATCCATGAAAGAAAGTGGGGCAGGTAAGATATAGTCTGTATTACTTTTTTAGTGCGTCTTTGCCTTATTTCATTTAATAATATAGCAAATAAAATCGCCATTACAAATGTTATAACAAGGTTAATTACACCCATTGCCAGGGTGTTTCTTATTACCCGGATAAATGTTTCATCTGAAAACAGCTGTATAAATTTATCAAAACCTATAAATTCTGAATGTAGTAATCCCTTTGCAGGTTTATAATCCTGGAATGCCATAATCCAGCCACCAAGTGGCAGGTAATAGAAAATAAATCCATATATAACTATAATTGCAGACCAGAACAAAAGAACTTTCTGACGTTTGATTTCTTTCCAGGTGATTTTAACTTTCATTTCAGTTTCAACTTGTTTTGTCTTTTTTCTTTTACCTGACATATTTTCACCCCCTGATTAAAACAGGCATATGGCTTACAGCCAATATGCCTGCCCTCTGGTTCACATATTTAGTTTATTTGTACTTTGCTGCCTCTGCTACCCTGCGGTCTGCTTCAGTCTGCAGTTCAGCTAAGAAATCTTCTGGCTTGCATTTCTTATATTTTTCCATATATTCATCCCAGCCTTTGTCAAAGTCTTTAGCCATAACTACTTTTGGCAGGTATTCATGTTTAATTTCACCAATCTTTGTCCATGCCATGCCGCCATCTGTACTTGTAGTAAAGTTATTAGAATAACTCCACATAGGATACCATGGGCCAGGTGCTTCACTTGTACCTAACATTTCAACATATGTCTTAACGCCATATGCATCAAAACACTCTTTAACATCATTTTTTAAGCCATCATAAAATTCACTTGCCTGGCCGCTTGGTGACATTGCATTTATGCCATCCCTGCTTGTCCCGCCCCACTGTGGGAAATATGAATATGTACACATATGTGAAGCTTTATATGCTGTATCTGCACAACGTGTCCTCATTTCATCTGTACGTGAAAATTCGCCTTTATCATTTACCTGGTAATCAGTATCTTTTACACCCCAGAAACGTAAATCATGTATTTCCTGGCCTAAAAGGTCATTTACAAACTGGAGTGCTTTCTCTACATCATCACAGCTTGTAGTAATTGCAAGTCCTGAACCAGCATTTACTACACCGCCTGAATTGTGCCACTGGTTTGTCTTGCTTTCATCTATTGTGATTGGGAGTGGTACATAGCTGCATCCCTGTTTATCAAGCCCTGCGGATTTAATTGCATCACCTGCTGTATATGCAAAATCCCACCACTGGTCTATCATTCCAAGTACACGCCCGCTTGAAAGCTTTGCAATATACTCATCATATGTCTGTGTAAATGACTCCCTGTCAACAATGCCTTTATGGTATTCTTCATTTAATTTCTTAAAATACTTTACTGCTGTATCTGTTGTATTGTAGTCAATTACCTTTAATGTCTTAGGGTCTACAATACATGAACCATCATTTGGATAGCCATCAAGGAACTGAGGTGCATTCTCAAGGCAGAAATAACGCCAGTCTTCACAAAGTATTGTATATGGTATATTCTCTGTGCCATCTTCCATCTTAGGGTTCTCTTTATTGTACCTCTCAATCAGGTCAAAGTACTGGTCCATTGTCTTGATTTCAGGATAACCTGCCCATTTAAGCACCCTTGTCTGTATCCAGAAAGCTTCATCATTATGTTCGCAGGCTTTTTCTTCGCCATATATGTTACTGAACTGTGGAATCCAGTATATATGCCCGTCCTCCTGGCGTATTGAATCCCATTCCTGCTCTGTAAAAAATTCCTTGATATTTGGATATTTATCAATATAATCATCAAGTGGCACAAGTGCCCCTGCATCAAGCAGCTGCGGATTTCCGCTGCCGCCTTCTATAAAGTCCGGATACTCGCCGCCAGCGATAATTGTTCCTATTGCTTCTTCAGCCTCCTGCCCTGTAAGCCATGTTTCTTTAACTTTTACACCTGTTTTCTCTGCAATAATCTGCTGGATTTCATTGTCATCATTGATTTCTGAACCAGGTACGGCAAAAAATGCAGTAAATTCTGTTATACCGCCGTCATCAGAACTGCCACCTTCTGTTTTTTTGCCACTGGTGCCGCCACCGTCACTGCCACAGCCTGTAATAAGGGCTGCTGACATCATAAAAGCCAGCATTAAATGTTTAACGTGCTTTTTTCTCATAGTAAAACCTCCTCTTTTTTTATTTTCTTTAGTAAAATTTTATAAAAAAAAGGGGAGGTATTCAATCTGATAAACTATAGAAAAAACCATGGTAAAGTATAGTATTAAAAATACATAAATTTACAGCCTTGCCTTACGCCTGTATTTAGCAGGTGTACAGCCTTTTGCACTTATAAACCTGTTTACAAAATAATCAAGGTTGTGGTATCCTGTTTCCTCTGCAACCTGGTATATCTTCTTATCTGTATGTACCAGAAGCCTGGCTGCTTCATCAAGCCTGGTCTGGTTAAGGTAATCCTTAAATGAACATCCATACTGTTTCCTGAATAACTGCCCCAGGTATGCACTGTTTACATAATATTTTTCACTTAACCCTTTTAATGTCAGGTTATCTGCAAAATTACTTTTAACTTCACGTTCCACTTCAGCCAGGACACCCCTGGAAACATTTTTGCGCAACTGCGCAAGGTATTCCGCATATTCACGTGCAAACCGTAATATATGTGCCTTACTTCCACGTATAATGCCTTCTTTAAATGACTGTTCACTTATTATCCTTAAAATCTCTTCCTGATTTACATTATCATCCTGTCTTGTTGCAAGGTGTACAAGCTGGAAAAGAAGGTAATTAATATTCAGGTTCTTAATGCCTCCCTCCGGGTATATTCCGCCCATTTTCTGGATTTCACCAAAAAAACTGTCTACTGCCTTCATTATTTTCACAGGCTCATTCTGTTCAACTGCCAGTAATAATGCATCAATTTCATTTTTGCAAAGGACTGCCCCATTGCCCTGTATCTGGATTTCTTCGTCATAGTAATATATATCTTTACTGTTTTTAAATCCCTGGCACGACCTTAATATACATACTGTGCTATATGATTTTGCAATACCTTTTATATCATCAACTTTTTTGCCTGCCAGCATTATTACAGGAATCTGTGCTTCTTCCTTTAAATATAAAAGAAAGCTTTTAAGATATTCTTTTTCTGTTTTTAAGCTTTCTGCCGCCATAAAATCACAGTACACAAAACCTATATCATATATTTTTTCACTTCCTGAAACATCAAAAATACAATGGTCTGCATTGCTGCCCAGGTATTCTATGCAAATTTCAGCCAGTTTACGCTGGCATGCCCTTTTTTCTTCATCAGAAAATTCTTCATCAAGCATATCTTCTGCCAGTTCAATCTCTATATAACGTATACTGCCATCAAAACGCATATGTTTTTTTACTATTTCTAAATTGACATCATCATATTTGCCACTGATAACTGCAATAAAATTTCTTGCAAGATATGCCCTTTCCATTTTCTGGCTTGCCTTATTCTCCTCTTCTTTATTAACGGCAAGCCCGCTTACTTTATGCAGCGTTTCTAAAAGCTGTTCCCGCTCTACAGGTTTTAAAATATAATCAGTACACTTATAGCGTATTGCTTCTTGTGCATAAGTAAATTCAGCATAACCGCTAATTATTACAAAATAAGCATCAGAAAGGTTTTCTTCACGTATTTTTTTCAGAAGTCCAAGACCTGAAATTACAGGCATATTAACATCTGCCAAAATTAAGTCCACACTGTTATTTTTAAGAAATTCAAGTGCCTCACTGCCATCTGATGCTGTGCCTGCAATAACAAACCCTTCTTTTTCCCAGTTAATCAAAACTTTTAATCCCTGTAAAATAAAATGTTCATCATCTACAAGAAGTACCTTTAACATAATTACACCTCCGCTACTAAATACTTGCATGGAATTTTAATCTGTACAATAAGCCCTGTCCCCTCTTCCCCATCCAGTTCAAATACTGTTTCATTACTGGTTTCCATTTTAAGGCGCAGGCATGCATTAATAATGCCAGCACGTTCTTTTCCCTGCAGAAGCTGTATGCTTGCATTGCGCATTTTCCATAAAAGCTGTTCCATGGAATTTTCATCCATGCCTTTTCCTGTATCTTCAACTTCAATATACATAAATCCGTCTTTAAGATATACACGGACAAAAATCCAGCCTGATGATGTTTTGCTTTCAATCCCATGTACACAGGCATTCTCCACAAAAGTAACTATTGTAAGTTTAGGGATAATAAAATCCATGCAGTTTCTGTCTACATCAATTTCATATGAAAGCCTGTTTCCAAACCTGTATTTCTGTATACTTAAATATGCCTTTACAAGCTCTGCTTCCTCTGCCACCCTGGCAAAATCTTCGCCCCAGTCTACATACTGCCTTTCAAGTAAAGCCAGTTTCTCTATCATCTCAGCGGTATCATTTTCTTTTCTTAGTATACTGTGCATCCTTATGCTTTCTAAGGTATTAAACAGGAAATGCGGGTTAATCTGGCTGCGCAGTGCCAGAAGTTCTGCCCTCTGCCTTGCCAGGACCATCTCCTGTTCCTTAATCTTGTTCTTATAAACAATTTTTATAAGCGTATTTATCCTTTCTGCCATTTTATTATAGCTGCGCATAAGGCTTCCTATTTCATCATTCCCATATATATCCTTTATTTCCACCAGGCCTTCTTCATTATCTATGTTCCTTAATGTATCACTTAGTATGCCAAGCCTTACAGTAAATGACTTATGCAAAAACTGCATCATTATAACCGGAAAAACTGCATTAGCCATAATAAGGAATATAATAACCGGGAGATGTTTAGTTATTTCTTTTAATATGGTGTTTTCTGTATTTAATACATAAAAATCAAGCTCTGCCCCATAAATTGCAATACTTTTCTTATAATCTGCAGTATCCTTACTGCCCAGTTTATTAAAATCCTTCATAATACTGGAATATTTACCATTAGATAATACAATTTTATTTCCCTGGCATATAAAAATATCCATAGGGTAATTCATCTTCTTTAAATAACTTGATATACTGGCATAGTCAAGTTCAAGCACAAGAAGTTTCTCCCTTTTTTTATCAAAAAAATCCAGTTTCTTTATAAACATAAGCTTACGCTTTGGCTCTACAACAGGGCTTTTGGCCATATCATAATCAAAAAGCAGCATTTGTGGAAGTCCTGAATTTTTAAAACGTTTATACCAGTTTAAACCAGCGTCCCTGCTGGTTCTTGAAAATACCCCTCCATTTATAATGGTGTCATTGTCACTATATAATGTAACCTTTACATAATTCTGCCCGGAAGTATCTTCAAGCCCTGTCCCTTTTAAAAAATCATAATAGCTTGTTACATAATCATAAGTATTTTTATACTCTTTATCCATAAATTCATTAACATATTTATCCATATATATCTTTTTGGCAAATGCTGCTGCCTGCTCAACTGTATTTGATAAACTGTATTGTACAGTATTTGCAGCATTTTCCATTTCTTTGTATTGTTTTATTTTCTCTGAACGGATAACGATATAAACTATAATGCTGTCTGTAATTACAAGCGGGAATAATATACATATCATATATAAATAATAAAATTTCTTTTTTATATTGTAATTATCAATCTGATTTTCCAGCTTCTGCAATATATTTTCCATATATAGCCACCGTCCTTTCACTATTGTAACCATAATACGGATATCATTTTATATAGTAACTTTCCTGCGGGCCAAGATATGATTCTTTTAAAGGCTCTGCTGATATAAACAGGCCTTCTAATACAAATTCTGTACTAACAGCAGAAATTTCTATTTTATTTAATCCCTGGTTTAAACTGGCCTGTAATTTAGTCTTATGGATTTGTTCCATCACACCATTACTCCACTCTGCATTATCCGGGTCCCCGGCTTTATAATCTTCCTGTATTGCAGGGACTTCCCCAAATTCTTTATTATTTACAGTTAAGCCAAAAGATATGCGGCTGTTTACGGAAAGAGGGTTTGACGGGGCTGACCAGATTTCAAGGAAATAAACTCCCTGGTTTCTTACAACAAAATAATATCCAAGTACCGGCGGTTTTGGTTTATATATAGCAGGAACAGCTTTATAAGCGCTGCCCAGTTTGCCATAATTGCTTAAAACTTCCCAGCAGCTATTACTTCCTGGCAGATTATATGAGGCATGTCCTGCATACATTGCCACAATGCCATTCTTTTCAAAAAATGTACCCTTTGGAAAACCTGATATATTCATTTTCCAGCCCCATATATCAACAGCAACTTCTGCTTCTGCACCCATAATATAAATTGTATGTTTCTGTGGTTCATCAGGAAGTTTATTTCTATTACAGAAAATAACAAGTATTTCCTGGCTGGCTACATTTGCTTTATGCCATTCTGTTTTAATCCAGCGGCATGAATCCTGTTTTAATGTACATTCAAAGCTTTCTTTTCCCCCGTTATCTATTTCAAGCTTTACATAATCAGTACCCGGATATAAGAAATCCTTTATTTCTATTCTGTCAGGTGTCCCGTAATTTTTAACTGCAACATAATGTTCACATGGCCTTGATACAATCAGCTGCGCTTTCTCTAATAATTCAGTTGTACAACGGAAAGGAAGCCTGCAGCCATCTTCATTCCATTTTGTAAATCCTGTATGCTGCCCAAGTTCCATTCCCTGCCATTTCCCATTTTTAAAATTCCTGAACTGCTCCTTATATTTTTTCTCCATATAAAATGTCTTTGAAAGAAGGTTTCTGTATTTATTGGCACATGCCTTTCCCTGCCTTGCATAAAATTCATTTTTCCCTGCATATAAGTTCATAAGCAAAGAATTCATTCCTATAAACACAGGGTATTCTATAATGCTGTAAAATGTTTCCCTGCATATGCCAGTAAGTTCCTTTTTAATGGCAGAAGCCTTTTTTAAAAGGCAGATAATACGCTTAACCATATTATCTGCCTCTTCATAATTACAAGGGTGGTAAACCCTGCTGTCCATAGCCTCTGGCTTATGCATTGAGATAATATCTATATTTTCATTTATAATATTACGGATTTTTATAACCTGCCTGTCTTCAAGCATGCCTCCGAACTGTGTTTTAACCCATTCTGTTGTATAAGCATTATAGCTGTCCAGGTTTTTAGAACCCCATTTTTCAAAGTTATATGCCAGTTCCATAAAATATGATAATGGCAGTTCATTTCCTTTTATATCACCAGCATTTACAATCCAGGCTTCTTTAATCCCGTATCTGTAAGCTTCCGACATCTGTTCCCATATCTTAGAAAGCTGTGTGGTATTTATCCATTCATATGATACTGGTGCGCCGTGGTAATCCAGATGGTAATATATCCCAAGCCCTCCTTTATGTTTTTGTAATGCCTGGTCCGGAAGCCTTCTTAAATATCCATAGTTATCATCACAAAACATAAGTATTTTGCCATCAAGCCCCTCCCAGTCTTTTAATCCCCGGACTGTTTCTGTACCATAAAAATATTCTTCTGTTTCTTTATAAATTACTAATAATCTTTTATGTTTATATTCTTCTGTATCTGCATACCTGCTAATTAACCTGTCCTGCTCTGTAATTATATCTTTCCATAACATGATGCTTTCTTCAAGGGAACTGCTTCCTGGCATTACACTGTCACGTTCACCCCTCATTCCAACAGTTATAATATTTTCATATCTGCCACTGCGTTCCAGCCCGTCCTTCCAGAACTCTAAAAGCCCGTCTTTATTAGTTACATAATTCCATTCACTGCCATATTTTTTATTTTCCCCTTTAAATATATCCCATTCTTCACCAGCACGCAGGCATGGTTCATGGTGTGAATTTCCAATAATTACCCCATATTCATCTGCAAGCTTTTCATTTAAATTTCCTGGCCCGTCAAGCGCAAAGCAGGATGACCACATCGCAGGCCAGAGGTAATTGCCTTTAAGCCTTAATAATAATTCAAACACTTTATCATACATACTGGCACAAAAGCCGCCAAAATTCTTTTCTGCCCAGCTGCCAAAGCATGGCCATTCATCATTTATAAAAAATCCCCTGTATTTTATGGAAGGTTCTCTTGATATTTCTTCCATATCTTCATTAAAAACAATGCTTCCAGTACATTTTACAGCAGCATCACCCCAGTAAATAAGCGGGCTTATGCCAAATTTTTCTGACAGTGCAAAAATTCCATAGATGGTGCCACGCTTATCACTGCCTGCTACCACTAAAGCTCTTTTTACACCATTAAAAGGGTTTTCAATAATATATATGCCATATACCTCCCTGTGGCCTTCTACCATCTGGAGGTCTATCTTTCCATCTTCTACAAGCTTAGAAAGAAACGGGCTTTTTCCGGCTGTTGCAAATAATATTATTTCTTTATGCCCGTTATAACTGTCTTTTACCTCCGGGCGCATTCCAATAACTTTTTCCATATCTTCTGCTGACTTTAAGGCAATTTTCTTTACGCCTTCAAATGCAGTTTTTTCTACAATTAATGGAATACAATTATTCTTCCCTGAAACCATGCATCTTTTATTGTCCATATTAACCCCCGCTGGAATATTTTTAAAAATATATAGTATAATAAAGACCTTCCGTATTATCCAAAAGGTCTTTAACAAATCCTGTTATTAAGTCTAATATTCTATTTCTTCTTCCTGCCCTGTCCTCTTTATTGTAAAAGTATCTGTGCTGGTGCCTGTAAGTTCTTCACTTCTTTTATCCGGCTGGCTGCCTCCAATGCTTATAATATAACTGCCTGGTTTAACAATGCACTTCCCATCCTGTGTAATAATGGCAAAATCCCTTGCGTTTAATGTAATTTCCACTTCCCTGGTTTCACCAGGCGCTAATAAAATATTGCTAATGCCTTTTAACTGGTATCCTGGCTCATAATCCATTGCATCAATATGTTTTATATAAACTTGTACACTTTCATTAACGCTGTAACTACCTCTGTTGGAAACTTTTGTTTTTACAGTTATATTGTCTTTGACATTACATTCCATGCTGCTTATGCCAGCTTCCCCATAGCATATATCTGTATAGGAAAGCCCATATCCAAATGGATATAATACTTTACAGTTAGTGTAACGGTATGTGCGGTTCTCCATGCTGTAGTCACAGAAGCCAGGAAGTTCTTCTGTGTCTGCATAAAATGTAACTGGCAGCCTGCCTGATGGTGAATTTTCACCAAATATTGTTTCTGCAACTGCCTTTCCGCCACGTGCACCTGGATACCACGCACAGATAATTGCATCAACATGGCTGTCTGCCCATGAAAGGTCTATTGCACTTCCTGCAAGGAGCACAAGGATTACAGGCTTTCCTGTTGCCACAACTGTTTCGAGAAGCTCCTGCTGTAAGCCTGGCAGTCCTAAACCTGGTTTATCGCCGCTTGCATATTCATTCCCGGCATCACCTTCCTCGCCTTCTATTGTAGCATCAAGCCCAAGGCACATTATAACTGCATCTGCCCTTTCTGCAGTTATGACAGCTTCTGCAAAACGGTCTTTTTCTTCCGCAAGAAATTCAACCTTATCTTTATATAAATGGCAGCCCTCTGCATATAATACTTCCACATCATTACCTAAATACTGCCGTATCCCTTCAATTGGTGTAATATACTGTGAAGATGTACCTGTATAGTTGCCAACAAGTGCGTCCCTGGAGTCTGCATTAGGGCCTATTACAGCAATTCTTTTTATATCCTTTTTATCCAGCGGAAGTATATTATCCTTATTCTTTAATAAAACCATGCTCCTCTTTGCTGCTTCAATGGAAAGTTCTGTATGTTCCCTGCATTCCACCTTGTCATATGGAATATCCTTGTAAGGTGACGGGTAATCTTCCATCATTCCAAGCCTTATCCTGGCATCAATAAGACGTTCTACAGACCTTGTTATGTCCTCTTCGTTTATAAGGCCCTGGTCATATGCAGTGCTTAAGTGCAGGTATGCAGTCCCGCAGTTTAAATCACAGCCATTCTTTACTGCCAGTGCTGCCGACTCTTCTACAGTATCTGTAACATGGTGGTTCTCATGGAAATCATTTATTGCCCAGCAGTCAGACACTATATGACCTTTAAACTTCCAGCTGCCCCTTAATATATCTTTCAGAAGCCTTTTGCTTCCACATGCCGGCTCACCATTTACCCTGTTGTAAGCGCCCATTACTGCTTCAACACCTGCTTCTTTTACGCATCTTTTAAATGCATAAAGATATGTATCATATAAATCATGGTCTGATACCTTTGCATCAAACTCATGGCGCAGCGCTTCCGGACCGCTGTGTACTGCAAAATGTTTTGCACAGGCAGCAGATTTAAGATGTTCCGGGTCTTCCCCCTGCAGCCCTTTTATATATGCTATCCCAAGTTCTGCTGAAAGGTACGGGTCTTCACCAAATGTTTCATGCCCGCGTCCCCATCTCGGGTCCCTGAATATATTAATATTAGGCGCCCAGAAAGTAAGCCCCTTATATATGCCACGGTCGCCGCGTTTTGAAAATTCATTAAATTTAGCACGCCCTTCAGTTGATACAGCATCTGCAATTTTATACAGAAAATCCGGGTCAAAAGCTGCCGCCATGCCGATTGCCTGTGGAAAAACAGTTGCAACCCCGGCCCTTGCCACACCATGCAAAGCCTCATTCCACCAGTTATATTCAGGTATTTTAAGTCTTTCAATAGCAGGTGAATTATAAAGCATCTGCTTCATTTTTTCCCCAATAGTCATTTTAGATACAAGTTCTTTTGCATATTCTCTTGTTTTCTGGCTCATTTTTCCACTCCTTTATATTATTTTACTTATTTATTACTATACCAGAACATGCCCCTGCTATCTTCCTAATTATTGCCTCTGGATTATCAATTATTGCTTTTTATGCCTTGCCTTAAACTTTAAATAATATTAAAATTAAAATAATTATACAAAAAAAATATATTACTTGCAATATCCGGAGGATTACTATGATAGAAAACTTAAACGGGATACATGAAACAGTTAATTATAAAACTAACACCAGGCTCCGCCTGTACAATAATGTACAAATAGAAGATTATCCATACCACTGGCATACACCTGTTGAAATCATTATGCCAATAGAAAATATATATTCTGTTATAGTTGGAAGCAATAACATTATATTAAACCCTGGTGATATTATTTTTATCTGTCCTGGTGTCATCCATTCTTTAAAAGCACCTGATGGGGGCAGGCGCATAATATTCCAGGCTGAAATTACAATGTTTACTGCTATAAGGGAATTTGAATCTATACTAAGCCTTATGTCACCAGTGCTTAAGATAACAGAAGAAAATTCACCAGATATACATAGCCAGATATATAATCTGTTACTACAGATAAATGAAGAATATAACAGTGGCAATATTTTAATGGAAACAATTATCTATTCAAAGTTATTAAATATATTTGTACTGGTTGGCCGCAATTACACAAACAACTCTGCAATTTTTAATGGCAAGGACCATAAGAATAAAGAATATACAGAAAAATTCCTCTTTATCTGTAATTATATTAACGAACATTGCACAGAAGATTTAAGCCTTGATAAAATTGCAAGGATTGCAGGTTTTAGCAAATACCATTTTACAAGGCTGTTTAAACAGATTACAACAACTACTTTTTATAAATACCTTAACCTTAAAAGGATAGAACACGCCCAGAAATTACTGGCAGACCCTGGCATACCGGTAACTGAAGTTGCACTTGGTTCTGGCTTCTCAAGCCTGTCTTCATTTATACGTATGTTTAAACTGATTAACCAGTGTACACCTACAGAATACCGGAATATGTTTATAAATGTTACACAAAGCCATGGGCCAGATAAAAATTTATAACTTTGCCCCTGTTTATATTGCATCATATAACAGCCATGCAAAATCTGCATAATTGCTGCTTGTTTCCCCATTGGCAGAAGCATACATGCCAGCTGTGCATCCTACAAAACCTCCTGCTTCTTCTGTAGTATATGGAAGCAGGTTTATATTTTCCGCTGCCAGTTTTTGTTCCCCTTCTGTTTTTATCCATACTGACGCTTTCTGGTTTTCTGCCCTTAGTATAATTTCTGCCATTCCGTCTGCAATCCCTGTTTCTGAGATAATCTGGCTGTTGCCATGTATATGTCCTGTAACACAGAAAACACGGCTGTTTCCTTTCTTCCTTATCTCCATACGCAAATGGTTTTCATTGTCCTGGTAATATACTAACCCTGCACTTTCATTGTTTGCCGGCATAAATTCCAGTCCTGTACGCACTTCAAAGCAATAGTCTTTCTGGCGTATCCCAAAATATGAAGCATTGGTTTTATCCTCTATTTTCTCTTTTCTTGTAAATATTCTTAAAAAGCCTTTTCTTGCCTTTAGTGAATACTGTTCTTCATTTCTTGTATGTATCCCAAGAAGCCTGTCGTCTAATTTATCATCATAAAAATGCAGATGGTCATGGTGGCATATTTCATTGGCAAACCTGTATTCTTCTAATGGGATTTCTATGTTTTTACAAAGCTTTCCAACACCAGGATTAATTACAGGCCAGCCATTCTCCCATTCTACTTTTGCAAGGAAAGATTCCCTCCCCATGCTGCTATGGCGTTTGCATGGGCGTGATGCAAGCATTATTATATACCAGTTGCCATTCCCGTCATCAACAAGGTCCCCATGCCCTGCATAAACCACAGGGTAATCCATGCCAAGGTTCCTGTGTGTAAAAACCGGGTTTCTTGGACATCCCTCAAACCATTTGAACAGCTCTTTGCTTCTTGCTACACTTATACTGTGTTCTGGCCCGGTACCGCCTTCTGCATGTAAGAGGTAATAATACTCCCCGATTTTATAAATATGCGGTCCTTCCGGCCATATAACATCTTTTAATGCACCTTTCCATATTGCCATGCTCTGCCCTGTGAGTTTCATCTGGTTTAAATCCAGTTCCTGTATCCATATTTCCCAGTCACCATTATAACGTACACCGTCAGGGTTTGGCCTTGTCCCGGTATAATAGCACTTTCCATCTGTATCAAAGAAAAGGCTTGGGTCAATCCCTTCAGCTTCCTCCCCTAAATAATATGGTGCAGACCACGGGCCTTCTGGTTTTTCTGCTGTTACTATAAAGTTGCCTCCGTGGCTTGTATTAGTTGTAATCATATAATATATGCCATTATTGTAACGTATAGTTGGTGCAAATATGCCCTCAGATATCCCGCTTCCATCTAAAGGAAGCTGTTCCTCCCTGTCAAGAATATTGCCTGCCTGCTCCCAGTGTGCCAGGTCCCTGCTGTGGAAAACCGGGACTCCTGGAAAATATGAGAAACTTGAATTAACCATATAAAAATCTTTGCCTGCCCTGCATATAGACGGGTCTGGGTAAAATCCGCTTAAAACCGGGTTTACTGCTGTTACCATTACTTTATCCTCCATTTCTTTTTAACCTCTTAACTCTTAGTCCACATATCCAAAACCAAGTATTGTAAACTTCTTTTCTATATCTTCTTTATCAATTTCTATACGCACAAAATGCCTGCTGCTTTCACTTTCATCTATTATTAACACAGGATTGCAATGCAGCCACCCATTAACAAAAGGGTCTGCCTTTTTTACAAACTTATTGTCAACATAAACATCCGCCTTTGCTGCATCAGTTTCACCTGAATCCTTAAATACAAGCACAAGTGCCCTGCATGTAATATTCATTTCAAAATATGGCATATCTGTATTGCTTCCATCATAGTGCCAGTTATATGGGAACTGTGGCACAGGCTCTAAATAACTGTCCATTTCCACACATTGTAATATATTGTCTGTAGCAGTAAATCCGCCAGGAATTATTTCTGCTTTTCCATAAGTATCCTTTTTATCTAAAAGCCTTATATCTTCAAATGCATTCCCTGCAACTGGTTCCTGCATAAGTAACTGTTCCATGCTTTTTCCCTGGCATTCTGTTCCTGTTTCTTTTTCTGCCTGCCTGAACAGATACAAAAGACAGTCCGCCATAACCTTGTGCCCTGCATTAGACGGGTGGTAAATATCATAGAAAAACTGGTTTTTTGTAAATACCCTTCCTTCACCATCTTTTTTATAAAACTGCCTTGTTACTGCATTTTTTATGCTAACCATTGGCAGGTTATAATGCCTTCCAACAGGTATCATGCGTTCCTGTAAGTTCCAGTCATTGGCAAATACTGAAAATAACAGTATTACGGCAGGTTCACAGCTTAGTTTTAATGCTTTTCTTACAAGGCTTTCATAAAAAATCCCTTTTGTTTCATCCCCCTCATCATTTACTGCAAATTCAATTACAATAATATCCGGTTCTACTGTATAATTCCTTAAAACATCACGCTCAAAACGTATTATTCCGAGTTCTGATGGCGTGCCTCCTACGCCTGCCTTAATAAAATGGACATTGTTTCCATTACCATACTGTTCCTTAAACATATTGTATGATTTAAATGCATAACATTCTGTATTAACCGGGGCAGCGCCTGCACCCTGTGTTATTGACCCACCTATATACGCAATACAGATATCCTTCCCGTTTTTTGCACGCTCTACTGCACGTCTGAGCCTTGCAGTATCCCCGGCAGATATTAAAGAAGCAGCAATTATATTTTCATAATCTGCACAATTAAAATCAATTTCTTTTTCTTCACTAACCTCTGGTGCAGAATAACCATCATTAAGGTATAGTTTTACATTTAATTTTGCAACCTGCCCTGGTTTTTCCATAATTACTTTAATCTGCCCTGGTTTAAAATCATCTTCTTTCCATGCAGTCCCGGAAAGATAAATTCTTTTTTCTATACTATCACCATTTAAAGATAACGTTAATTCTGTACCGCCCCCATATATATCATTTCTGCCATACATCTGGAATATAAACAAAATATTTTCTGACGGGTCTTCTGTTTCAACAGAAACACCTATACTATGTACAAGTTTTTTAAAACCTTCTGTGCTATTTAAAAGTGCAAGTTCTGTTTCATCTGTAATCCCCCCTGTAATGCGGGCACTGTTTTCAAGCCTGCCATCATCCTGGTACAGGTATTGTATTCCCTTTCCTTCATCTGTTTTTGTGCCAAAAATATCTTTGTTTTTTATAATATAGAAAAAATCCCTTTTCTTTTCTGGATTCTTTGGTGCTGCTGGACCGTTCATATTGTATTCCT
This sequence comes from Lachnoclostridium sp. UBA7097, assembly GCA_002499945.1. Lineage (GTDB taxonomy): Bacteria > Bacillota > Clostridia > Lachnospirales > Lachnospiraceae > Butyribacter. Next base: position 8,559 of record DKYP01000176.1, on the reverse strand, counting down.
CCAATCTGAGTTATTTAAATTTTTTCACAGCTGGAACGAACCTAAAATCTCAACAAGGAAATCTGCCTTTGTACGGAGCTGTTTTGCCGAACTGTCTAAATCTTTAATTGCATTTAACTGTTTTGTAACTGTTGTACTGACATTATCTGAACATGCAGATGTTTCTGCAGATACTGCGGATATATCTTCAATAGTGCCAAGGGTTTTATTTCTTGATTCATCCATATTGTTTACATTATTTGTAATTGTTTCAAGTGCATCTGATAAATTGCCAATACGGCTTCCAATCTGCCTGAATGACCGTGTTGTACCTGAAACTATGCCTGACTGCGAGGATACAGCCTGTTCGGTTTCCTTTGCTGCCAGGACAACATCCCCCGTCTGTTTTACAATTTCATTAACAATTTCAGATATCTGCCCTGCTGATTCCATACACTGTTCAGACAGCTTCCTTATTTCTTCTGCTACAACTGCAAAACCTCTCCCTGCATCACCTGCACGTGCTGCCTCAATAGATGCATTTATGGATAACAGGCTTGTCTGTTCAGAAATAGAATTAATAGCAGATATAATTGTATTTATTGATTTTGACTTTTTTTCAAGTTCTTGTATTGAAAATATAACATTCCTTGTAATACTGGTAGTTTTTTCTGTGCTTTCACCCAGCACATTTATCATATCTATACCTGAACTTACAGTTTCATCTGTTTCTGTTGCCAGCCTTCTTATTTCGTGCGTATTAGTGCTTACATTAGTTATAATCCCTGACAGCTGTTCCATATTGCCAAGGCAGTCTGCTGAACTCTGGTCAAGCTTCCTTGCACCAGTTTCAATTTCAGTTACTGCACTTTTTATATTTCCTGAAGTTTCCATAAACACTTCTGCTGCCTTAGCTACATAGGAAGTTGCATTATCCAGTTCAATGCTTACGTTCCTGACATCTTCAAGTATTGTCTTCATCTGCCTGACTGTCTGGTTGACACCTCCGCATAAAGCCCCGAACTCATCTTTGCTTTTGCTTTCAAGATATACTGTCAAATCACCACCTGCAACTTTATGCAGTTTATGTAAAATATAGTTAATGACCCCTGATATTTTTCTTGACATTAAAAGCCCAAGTATTAATGCCAGAATGGCAAATGCCCCTGTCAGTATAAATGATATCCTTTTAATTCCGGCAGTTTCATCTAAAAGGCGCTTTGACGGGATAACAGCAGCAACCATTGCACCGCCGGTTTCCATCTTTCCATATACCATCAGGCTCTCACTGCCGTTTAAAGTAATTATCATGTTCCCTGTCGCTTCTTCTGATGTAACTGCTGTTTCATAATCCTTCGTCCCATAAATCAATGTATTGCCGCTTTCCATGCCAGGTTCTGCATAAAACTCCCTGCCATCACTTGTAATTAATGCTACACAGCCGCCCTTTCCTGTATCTATTGACTGTAATGCATTACGGACAAATTCCACGCCAATATCAACTATTATACATACATTCTGCCCCTGGAACTTCCGTGCAATCCTTATACTGTAAGTTTCTGTATTTATTCCCAGTGCATTATCTGCTTCTGTATCCCGGCCAAATAAAAACCAGTTACTGGGATTTTCATTAACTGTAGTACCCTGTTTTGTCCCCATATATGCACTGTAAGAATCTACAGGAAGTGAGGCATTACTGCCCTGTATGCTTCTTCCACCGTCTGCAATAAAATATGCACCGTTTATTTTGGCATCCATAGACAGCTTGCTGGCCATCCTGCTGCTATATTTCTTTTTTATACTGCTTGCCTCAACCGCATCCATATTGCCGCCAAAAAATATCTGTAAAGTCTTGTCTGTAAAATAGTTTTTAAATTCGTCTATTTCACTTGAAACAGCAAGGTTTATATATTTCTGCTGCATATCTGCTGTCTGGCTTATGGATTTTTTATAACTGTTAATAATTGCTTTTGATGCACTGTTATAAGAAACGCTTCCTAAAACCAGTATTCCAATTACAGGCACAAAAAAACATATAATAAGGCGCAGTGAAATACTTCTGTAAAATGGTATCTCTAAAGTACGCTGTTTTTTTATACTTTTCTTCATCTTCGCCCACCACCTGTCTGGAAACCAGAAAAATCTGCCGTCCCACCTGCCAGTTCTGAAGAATAATAAGCTAATGCAAACCTGTATCCTGTAAAATGCCCAAGTGTATATACCATTTTAAATGGCTCCCCGATTTCCTTCCAGCTTCCATTTTCCTTATAAAAGAAAGATGCCTTATCTATGCCGTCCCTGAAGTCACATACTATTTTCAGGCAGACATTCCTGCCTGCCGTTACCCTTGTACATTCCACTGGTGCAAGGGTGTCGTAACTTCCGATATCTGTTTTTATGTTTTCTTCTGGTTTTCTTTTCTGTAATACTATTTCATATTTATCTTCTTTTTTAGTTAATGCAAGGAAAGCATAAAATTCCTGCAATGCACAAATCCCTGCATAATCCCCGTTATTTAAACCTCTTCCATCTACCTGGACTTCTGCTGTGCATACAGGGCCATACATACGTTGTGTTAATGTATTTTTTGCATTTGTAACATTAGCACTTAACCTGTCTGTTTTAATTATTAAATGCCCTGGCCTGGAAGTAACTGACCATAATGTATTATCCGGCTCATGGTTCCACTGCCATGCTTTTTTTAAATGTACTTTTCCCTCATTATCCGGCCTGTATAAAAAATTGTCACTTTCATTTAAAGGCCTGTAGATATGTCCTGGCCTTGTGCTTGTAATTTTTATTTCTTCTGGGACTTTTTTATTATCCGGGACAAAAATGCCATCTTCAAGGTGCATTGGCACAAGGACAGGACAGCGCCCCACAGCGCCCCTGTCCTGGAAAAACATCCCATACCATTTATTATCATGTGCCTTTACTATTCCACCTTGTGCAACACCAGCATTCATATAGTTAAATGAATCATCAAGTATATCCCTGCCCTTAAAGCTGCCTTCCAGTGAATCTGCCACATAACATGCCTGGATGCGGCGTCCGCTGTTATTTTTTGCCCAGTGTATAAAGAATGCATAATACTTTCCATTGATTTTATATAAATGTGTCCCCTCAAACCCCAGTTTATAATTATCGCTGTCCTCAAGAACCATACGGTTAAGCCCTCCTTCTAACGGGCCTGATAAATCTGGTTTTAATTCTGTAATATATATCTGGCGGTTTCCATACATTATATAAATCCTGCCATCATCATCAAAAAACAGTGAGCCGTCATGGTAAAAGCCTTCTATATATTGTTTCTTCCACGGGCCACAGATATCTTCTGACTGGTACAGGTATGTTTTATTTGTATCATTTGCAGCAAAACATATATAAAAAACCCCTTTATGGTATCTTAATGAAGCTGCCCACATTCCCTTTCCATAAATACCTTTCCCATCAGAAAGTTTCTGCCCTTCTGTGCTGTCAAGAGTATCATAAACATATGAAATTATCTCCCAGTGGCATAAATCATATGAACGCAGGATTACCGCACCTGGCATAAAGTGCATGGTTGTGCTAACCATATAATATGTATCTTCTACACGGATTACATCTATATCAGGATAATCCGACCATATAACTGGATTTCTGGCCATAACAGTCCTCCATAATCTAATAAAGTGCAAATGCTTTTAAACTTCCGCTTCCTTCTCCCCTGAATGTAAGGTATACAGGCCATATGCCATCAGGTATTGTAATTCCTGCCTGGCTTTCTTCCCATACATTTGAGAACCGGACAGGCACTTTGGCAATGCAGTCACCATCCCATGCAAGGCGCACTTCAAATACACCTTTGATATAACCACGTGTCCAGACTGCTATTTTTTTAATCCCTTTACAGTTAAAATACTTAAAACCTGCTGTTGCCATATCCTGTATATTGGCAATATACCCTGCTTCTGCGCCACTGTCCCTATCCTGTGTAATAACAGGGCAGCAGCCCCCTTCACCAGAATACATGGCTGGCTTGTCCGTATACATATTGCAGGCAATATATGCAGGATGTATGCCCCTGCCTTCAAGTGCCCCTCCATTTAAACCACATGAAGTGATTTCTGCCTGTTTAAACATGCCATTGTTGTCTTTTTCAAGAATCTGTGCGCACCCCTGCCTGCTGTACCATGTCCCGTTAGTATGGCGGTGGTAGAAAATATACCATCTGCCATTAACTTCTGCTATGCTTCCATGGTTATTGCCGCCATATGCCATGACAGTATCTGACGGCTTATATGTATTAATGCCAATATCACAATTACTGACAAGTACACCAGCATATGCAAACCCATTTTCTGGATTATCACTAATGGCATAACATAATTCATGCATTACTTCTGAAGAATATATAAAGTAATATTTATTATCTATCTTACGTATTGAAGAAGCCTCAAAAAAGGCATGCCCTTCAAATCCTGTACCATTGCTGTATTCACTTCCCGGGGCAATCAGGGAAGGCTGTTTTACAACTGTAAGCATATCTTTCCCAAGGACAGTTACCATAGCTCCTTTTCTTGATTTATCCCCTTTTCCACAAAAGCCTGTATAAAGATAAACCCTGTCCTTTTCAAAAAGCACTCCCGGGTCAAACTGCGGCTGGTCTCCGTCTTTTTCCCCAAGTAATGTGCCATCAGGATAATGTACACTTCCATAGTATTTATAATGGCCGGCCGGTGTGTCACATACCGCAACTGAAACTGTCTGCAATTTATCTAATACATAGTATAAATAATACCTGCCATCTGTACCCCTTGTTACATCAGGGGCATAAAGGCACATGCTCCCGTCCCTGTTTACAGGGTCATCTGTTTTCCCGTAAATTACACCTTCATAGCGCCATTCCCCTAAATCATCTAAAGGTGCTGACCAGCATACATAATCCCCCAGGCAGAATACCTGCCCGTTAAACTTGTCATGTGAGCCAAATATATATAACCTGCCATCAAAAATATGTGGTTCCCCATCTGGTATGTATTCCCATGAAGGCAGGTATGGGTTTAATGCTTCCTTCTTTTTGCTTGTACCCTGGCAAGTCCCCGTCTGCTCCATTATAAACTTTGTAAACGGGTCTTCTTTGCCATCCATTGTCTTTATGCCATCTGTACTAAAAATAATTCCACCTGCACATTCTTTTGTATATGGTTTCCATTCTGGCAGCTGTTTTCCACCAGTACCAGTACCGTTTGGATTTCCACTTTTAATAAAATTACATAAATAATCACACATCTTCCCTGCTAACTCATAATGCCTCCCGTCAAAAGGCCTCCATGACTTTGCAAGCGTTTCAAAAAAGAACCACAAATCCACTGAATGAAAGCTTCCAGGATTATCCCATCCAGGCATATCTGCATCAAAACAGTAATAATAACAGTTTTCCTTATTTCCATTCTCCTGGATTTTAAGGAATGTTTCTTTAACTGCACATTCTATGCCATTTACAGGCGCATACCCGTTATTGCTGTATATATGGCTTTCTTTAAACTTTAAAAATTCCTCTGCCTTTCTGCCAAATATTAATTCTGCTTTTTCTTTTAATTCATCTTCTGTACCAGCAGTAATTGTACTTATAAATTCATCTTTTGTATTTCCAGCCATTAACGGCACTTTAATATACTGGTCTTTTGCAATAAGTTCCAGGGGATTGCCCATTAAAAACCTCTGGTCATAAACCTGTAACATTCTTGGGTATTTCTTTACATATTCTGCATATTTGCTGCTAATATATTTTGCATCCATCATTCTTGCTTCACTTATATTAGAAGCCCCTGCAAATTCAAGAAACCTCCTGCCGTTCTCCTGCGCACTTTCCATGCTTTCAGGCGAGAAAACAAAATCCCTTTCATATGGGTTTCTTATCATGCCGCTCATTATAACAGCCTTCTGGAATAATCCATGGTTTGCTTTGCACACCATCTGTGACAGCACACTTCCGCCGCCTGCTGACTGGCCCGCTATTGTAATATTGCCAGGGTCGCCTCCAAAAGCTTCTATATTTCTTTTTACCCATTCAATGCCGGCTTTCTGGTCTAAGCTTCCAAAGTTGGCAGGTGCATCCGGCTGGTTTATTGTAAGCTCAGGGTGTGCCATAAATCCAAATACATTAAGCCTGTAACTTACAGTAACAACCACTATGCCGCGCCTTGCTATACGTTCACCATCCATCTCCATTTCTGATGTATAGCCCCACTGCAGGACACCGCCAAAAAACCATACAAGCACAGGGAGGCGGCTGTCTGCTGTTTTGGCATTAGTCCATATATTAAGGTACAGGCAGTCTTCATCAATCTCAATATCCGGGTCAACATGCCACTCCCTGCAGTAAATATCATCCCCAATGCCAGGCCTGTCCTGTACTGGTATTGGTTTAAATGTATAAGCATCCAGCACCCCTTCCCAGTTATTACAAGGCTGTGGTGCCCTCCACCTGTTTTCGTATACAGGAGGAGCGGCAAAAGGAATACCTTTAAAAACAGTAATACGTGGGTCTGCTGCTGGCAGCCCCCTTGTTATTCCATTTTCAGTTTTTGCAATTCTTAACATATTTTCTCCTTATTATTTTATAACCAGTTTTCCAGATTTGTTTTATAATATTATTTTTAAGGATACAATATTAACCAAAGGTATTCTAATCAATTGTTGCTTTTTATTTTCTATTTATTGCTGGTTTTTAAAAAAGCTTATTTTTATGTACCTTTTTCAATGCCATCTCATGCATGGACGACATAAGGATAAGTATTATTACCAGATAAAAGGGAAAGAGTGCTGTACTAATACGGTTTACTGCCAGTCCTGATAAAAATGGCATTAAACAGGTTCCTGTATATGCTGATGCCATCTGTACCCCTATCATTGACTGCGATTTATCCGCCCCGAAATAACATGGTGTAGAATGTATAATACATGGATAAACAGGGGCACAGCCAAAGCCTGTTACCACAAGCCCGGCAAGTGGTGTTATCCTGCCATATGGTATAAAAAGCATGAAAATACCTGCAAACGCTATTACCTGTCCAAGGCGTATCATTTTTATATCACTTAATCTTGCTGACAGAAATCCGCTTAATGCCCTTCCTGCTGTAATCCCCATAAAAAACAGCCCTGCAAACCCTGCAGCATTTTCTGCAGATACACCCCTGTCCAGTACAAGATAACTGCCCGCCCATAATCCAGTTGTCTGCTCTAATGCACAGTAACAAAAAAATGTAACCATTATTTCCTTTGCCCCTGGTATCCTGATAACCTGGCGCAACGGAAGAGGTTCTGGACCTGTAGTATTATTGTCCTGTACCTGCCTGCTGCCATGTGTATTATTCCACAAAGGAAGGCTGAATATTAAAATTACAGAAAGGACAGCCTGGAGTATACCGATATACCGGTATCCCATGCTCCAGCCTTTTCCATTTGCCAGTACATACTCCATAATATACGGGCCTGCCGAAGCCCCAATCCCCCACATGCAGTGAAGCCAGTTCATATGCCTGCCTGCATAATGCAGTGCAACATAATTATTTAGTGAAGCATCTACACTCCCTGCCCCAAGCCCATAAGGGACTGCCCATAGACACAGGCCAAAAAAAGAATGGCTGCAGGAAAACCCTGCCAGTGCAACAGCCGTCACTGTTACACTTATTGCTGTAACCTTTCCTGTCCCAAGCCATTTCTCAAGCCTTGCACTTTGCAAGCTGGAAAAAATTGTACCTGCTGCAATTATCATGGAAATAATCCCTGCATATGAAACAGGTGCGCCAAATTCCTTATACATGGCAGGCCACGCTGAACCAAGCAGGGAGTCAGGAAGTCCCATGCTTATAAATGCAAGATAAATTATTACCAGAAGAAAATGTACCATATTTATTTTATTCCTTTCAATTTTTTAAAAACAGCTGTATAATACATAAAACCGCATTTTCCATCTGATATATAATATTAAACTTTATAAAATTGGTTATTATTTTTTATGGATTTATAATTTTTAACATCCAGGATGCAAAAAGGAGGATTAATATGTTTTATGAAATGAGAAGGAAACGCCAGTTATTAACTTTTAAGGAATGTGAAGATATTTTAAACAAGGGGACTTCGGGTGTACTTGCCTTATCTGGCGGCAACGGATACCCTTATGCTGTGCCATTAAGTTATGTATACAGTGATGGCTGGATTTATTTCCACAGTGCTGTTAAAGGCCATAAAATAGATGCAATAAATTTAAACCCTAAAGCTTCGTTCTGTGTAACAGGCAGTGATAATGTAGTACCTGGTGAATATACTACATATTTCAGCAGTGTAATTGTATTTGGTGAAATGCATATATTAGATAACAAAGAAGAAAAAATGGAAGCAATAAAAAAACTTGCTGTTAAATATGCACCTTTAGAGAGTGAAAAAGACATGTTTTCTGTTATTAATAATGCATGGGAACGCTTTTGTATAGCCGGGCTTTTAATAGAACACATGAGTGGCAAGAAAGCTAAGGAATTAATTAAATAGGATATTATTATAAAAGACAAAAAAATAAGCACGAGACGGGATTCG
>DKYP01000172.1:20152-20385 GCA_002499945.1 Lachnoclostridium sp. UBA7097 | reverse complement strand
TATTTATATTTTTTAAAACATTTAATAAAAAAGTGCCATAGGCCTTTTTATTGTTTGGTTTCTGGCACTTCTTTAATATTATTTTTGACACCAATTTATTCTGATATATCTTCACTATTAAAAAAATAAATTAATTACATAATTTTATATATTATGCTTTTGACGCCCCGTCTACTGATAATATCTCACCTGTTACATAACTTGCCATGTCACTTGCAAGGTAAAGGAATGCA
>DKYP01000172.1:0-19861 GCA_002499945.1 Lachnoclostridium sp. UBA7097 | reverse complement strand
TCACTTGCAAGGTAAAGGAATGCATCTGCTACTTCTTCTGGTTCTCCCGGTCTTCCAAATGGTATCCTGGCAGAGATTGCCTGTACTGTCTGTTCTGGAAGTGCTGCCACCATGTCTGTTTTTGTTACGCCTGGTGCAACTGCATTGACACGTATTTTGTCTTTGCCCAGTTCCCTTGCCAGTGAGATTGTAATACCATTTACTGCAAATTTGCTGGCTGGATATCCAACGCCTGCCGGCTGCCCTGATATACTTACCATAGAGCTTGTATTGATAATGCAGCCACCACCCTGTTCTTTCATAATTTTTGCTGCTGGAAGGATTGCATAAAAAACCGCTTTTACATTAAGGTCAATAACTTTGTCAAATTCTTCTGCTGTATAATTGTAAAGTGGTGTGTTCTGTGAAATTCCTGCATTGTTTACAAGGATATCAATTCTTTTGTATTTTTCATATACCTTGTTTATGGCTTCTTCTACTTCTTTTGCATCTGTAAGCTTAGGGCACATGCCTTCTGCTTCCCATGAAGGGTTTTCTTCGTTTAGTTTTTGTAATGCCTTGTCTACTGTTTCCTGGCGTGAACCAAATAAAACCACTTTTGCGCCATTTGCAAGATATTTACGTACTATTTCAAACCCTATGCCTCTTGTCCCGCCTGTTACTATTGCTACTTTGCCTTTTAACATAACCTGTACCAGTCCATAACAAAATGCCTGCCTTTTACCATGGACATTTTATCCTTTCTTCTTTTTTATATGCTTTTTACAGTATAACATATTTTTTAAATTTATTGTACTGTTAATATGCCTGCTTTCGGAAAGAATTTCCAGCAGAGCTTCCAGCGGTATATCCGCTTGTCCATGCCCATTGCAGGTTATATCCGCCGCATATGCCGTCGATATCTATTATTTCCCCTGCAAAGTAAAGCCCTTTGCAGAGTTTTGATTCCATTGTGCCTGCATTGATTTCTGATGTCTTTACCCCGCCACAGGTTACTTGTGCTTTGTCGAAACCGCCCGTTGCCCTTGGTATAAGATGCCACTCTTTTATTGTTCTGGCAATTTTAACTATATCACTGTCTGTAATTCCTGATGCCCTGCTTTTTACTGGTATACCGCATTTCTTAAGAAGTGCCTGTGCCAGCCTGTTATTTATAATTCCCTCAAATATATCCCCTGCGCTGGAATTTGCGGGGTCCGCCCTGCGTCTTTTTAACTCTTTTATAATCTCTTCTATACTATATGCTGGCATAATATCTATAATAAGATATGGCTTTCCTCCTTTGTACAGTTCTGATGATATGTACCTGCTAACTTGGAATATTGGTATTCCCGATATTCCTGATGCCACAAACTGTAATTCCCCTCTGTCTTTGTAAAGAAGCTTCCCGGTTCCGCTATATGCCCGGACTGTACCTTTTGTCCTGGCACCTGCCCATTCTTTTAAATATTTTTCATCTAATATACATGATGTAAGTGCCGGAAGCGGATGGACTAATGAGTGTCCAAATGATTTGGCAATTTTATAGCCAGAGCCGTCAGAACCATGCACAGGCCCTGCTTTTCCCCCTGTTGCAATAATTAACTTCCTGGCATAATACCTGCTTTTGTCTGTTTCTATAATAAACCCGTCCTGTTTTCCTGTCTTTTTATTTAAATGGACTTGTGCTTTAATAACTTTTTCATCTGTGTGTATATCTGCTGTTGTATTATTAAGCTGCCTTTCCAGTATATCCCTTACACTTAAAGCCTGTCCTGATAGGGGATATACATAACCGTCCCTTTCATATGGCACTATTCCATATGATTTAAATAATTCCACTGTTTCTTTGCAGCCAAATTTCTGTATTGCATCCCATGCAAACTTACTGTTATTTCCCCTGTAACACTCTTCTGACTGGTGGTAATTTGTATAATTACATTTGCCATTGCCGGTTGCAAGTATCTTTTTGCCAGGCTGGGACATTTTCTCGGCAATAATAATGTCCCTGCATCTGTTTGACGCAGCAAGGGCAGCCATTATTCCTGCTGCCCCTCCGCCTGCAATTAAAATTCCTGTGCTTTCCATGGAAATCCCTCCGGAATCCTTCCTGTAAATTTTAAGTTACGAAGAATAATTTTCAAGAATACTGTATAATTCATCCTCATCACGCACTTCTATTCCTTTTTTAAGCGCACGTTTTTCTTCTTCATGTAGCCCTTCTGTTTCTATCCCTGTATATTCATAAACTGTCTTTTTATCACCATAGTATGCCACTACTTCACCGTCCACTGCAATAAGGTAATACCTGTATTTTACCTTGGAACTGTTATATATTTTCCTTACAATAAGACGCTCATTTGAAAAGCTTGTAACCCCCATGCTCTGTAATCCTTTTAAAAATTCCTCTGCGGGGATATCTTTCATATAATCTTTACAGTAATTATCTGCATCTTCCCTTTTAAGCCCTACAAGTTCTCCTGGGAGCGTTTCATACTCAACAGTTGTTGTATCTTTTACAGAGTCATAATTTTCAATCTGGTAAATAGTCTGTACTGAAAGTGTGTCATAATCGCTTGTATCCGCCTGTACATTATCCTCTGCAAGCTGCTGCCTCTCTGCAAGCTCCTCATACCTTGACTCTACCTTGTCTGTAACAACAGCATCTATTTCATTATAAACTTTTTCCTCACTGTTAGTCTGCATTTCTTCAAAATGCTTCAGGGCTGATTTATAACAAATATAATTGCCAAGGGCAAATACCAGAAGCAATGAACCTATTCCGCATAAATATTTAGTTATTATCTTCATAAAATCACCGGGCCTTTCTTTATCCTTAAATTTATTATCGCCCGGCAAAGTTATATTTATACAGTCCAGAAACCATTTTCCAGAAAAAACTGTGCAGCCCTTTCTGCTCCTTTTGTAATTACCTGTTTATATCCAATCATGTCCAGAAGCTTTATTGCATTGCGTGTCTTTGTAGTGCCTTTTCTTAATTTATAATCAAAAACCACATTATTGTCTTCAACTGTTTCTTCAAAATGGTAGTTATCAAAATTATCTGACAGCATTTTGGCAAGTTCAAGGTCATGTGTGGCAGCAAAGCACATAGCCCCTGCTTCTGATATATATTTAAGTATCTGTGAAGAGGAAGCTATACGCTCAAGTGTGTTAGTCCCCCTTAAAACTTCATCTATAAAGCATAATACTGGCATATCTGCTTTGTCTGCCTTGTCAATTATTCTTTTAAGCGATTTTATCTCTACAATATAGTAGCTTTCATTAGTAAAAATATCATCCCTTAATGCCATTGATGAATATATATGGAAAAAACATGAATTATAGCTGTCTGCAAGGACTGTGTGTATTGTCTGTGCAAATATTGCATTTATTGCTACTGTTTTAATAAATACCGATTTACCTGATGCATTGGAACCTGTAATTAGTATGCTTTTGCCTGTGCTAATTGAATTTTTCACAGGCTGCTCTAACAACGGATGGTACAGGTTTGTAAATTCCATTGTTATATCTTTCCTTCCTGATGCTTTATAAAGCACCGGCACGCAGAAACATTCTGCCCCCGCCCTGAATGATGCAATGGAAACCATGCTGTCTATATATCCTGTTATATTATAGATTGTATTTAACTCTTTTTCATGCTTTTTAAGTTCATCTGCCATGCTGGAAATCTTTATTAAATCTATATGGAAAAGAATCCTGATATAATCCATAGCTGAATCAAGTATATCACCATTCATATTCCCGCCTGCAACAAGCCAGCTGTTTTTATTAAACTTTTTAAGGCTTCTGGTACATGCAATAAGCTTGTCCTTGTACTCTTCAAGTCCTGCAATGCCAGTATCTGCTATACTTTCCGCCTGGCGTATAATCCTTGATATAAATGTAAAAACCCTGATATATGAATCTGTTTCTGCTTTGCTTCTATAATATGTTATTACATTGTGTATAATTAATAAAGCCGTTACTAAAACCATTACTGCGGGATTAACTATGCAAAGGCAGAGTGATACAATAAGCGCCATGCCACAGCATATATGGTAAAGCTTATTCCCTCCGTCCATGCTGCTTACATCTTTAATATAACTGTATACAGAAATTTTTTCAAGCCTGCCCATACCAGCAAGTGCCATCTGGAGTTTTATCCGCTCTTTTTCATCTGCTTGTATAAAATTAATTGTATTTTCCCTTTCTTCAAGCACGGATATATCTGTACAGGGCTTGCGCAAAAGTGCATAAAGGTATTCTTCACCTATTGACGTCATGGTATGGTTTACCTGCATAAAAACTGAGTCCATGTCAAGGTCATTGCAGGTTATATCATCTACATCACCATCAGATATATTCTGGCTGTAATAATACTTTATTGCTTTAAGGGTTTCATGGGAATATTCACGTCCTGGCGGCTGTCCCCATGTATTTTTAAGGCGCAAATAAAGCCTCTGCCTGTACCTTTTCTCATCATAGATGCCTTTAATTATAAGTAACACGACTATTAGTATGGCAACAATTACTATTTTATAAGTAGTATCCATAACCAGCCTCCATTTTATGTTATTTTAGGTTATTATACCAGAAAAACGGCAGGATACAAAGCATAATTATAAAAAGCACTACATCACTATTATATGTGCTGTAGTGCTTTCTGGTATATGCTATATAATATCTATATTTACATTACACGCCCGATTTTTAACGGCTGGCGGTAATAAGCACTTGATATCTTAATCCCGTCCCTTGAATTGCTTGCATGGATAATCTGCCCGCCGCCTATATATAATGCAACATGGTTTACTGTAGAACCACTTCCATAAAAGAACAAGTCACCAACCTGGACATCTGAACTGCTTACACTTTTTGTTGCTGCTGCCTGTGCCCTTGATGTACGTGGAAGGTAATAACCAAAGTGTTCATATATACGCATTACAAAGCCTGAACAGTCAGTGCCATTTGTAAGGCTTGTACCGCCCCATACATACCTGTTGCCAAGAAACTGCATTGCATAATCAGCTATGGATAATGATGCCTGGCTGTTTCCACTGCCTGATGAACCTCCGGAAGTATGTGATGGCTGTTTTATTGTAACTGCCCTGTTAAGGTTATATGTGAAATCTATAAAATCTTTGCTTACAAACATCCTTTCTTCGTCTATTTTAAGCATTACCCAGTTACCTGCATCCTTGTACATCTTTTCAAGGTCAATTCCACGCAGGTCTTTTTTAGAACAGTATTTTGCAATATATCTCTTAATCCAGTTCTCTGTTATATTATCTTCTGCTACCCTGTACTCCTCATCAGCTGAAATCTGGTCATAAATACCAGAATCAATAGTAGGAAGTGTACGCACATTTAATGTTTCTGTAGATACTGTAGCCCTTAATGTTGCTATACGCTTTGCCCTTGCTTCTGCTTTTTCATCAGTAATAAGATATTCTGCCTTTACCCAGCCCCTGACCTTGCCAGATACAATCTTTGCCCATCCATTTCTTATCTTGTATACATTGCATCCTGAGTTCCTTGTCATCTTGCCAACAATTTTAGAACTTTCATCTGGCGATTTACGCACATTAAGGTAATTATGTACATTGGCAACACCCAGCCTGTCATAGACAAGGTTAAGTTTAAATTCTTCCTCTGTTTCTGTTTTATTTGGTGATGAGTTTGCTTTTACAGTAGTTTTTTTGCTGCCTGTATTTGCTGCCCCGTTTCCAGTTTTATCTGGGATATCTGTACTATCAGGTTCTTCCTCCGCTTCCCTGTCCTTCTTTTCTTCATTTGCAATATCAGCAATAACTGTATCACAATATTTTTCAAGGGCAAGCGTAATCCCTGCCAGATGCTTTTCCTCAGTTACAACTGTGCCTGTTCCTGTGGCAGGTATAACTGCACATGATATGGCAGCCGCACCTGCAGCAAAAAATTTTACAATATTTTTTCTCATCTTATCCTCCGATAAATACCACAAACAAGCTATTTAGATGCCTGTATGGTATTAAAACGCCTTAATCATTACAAAATTATTACAAATATGTTTTAAATTATAACAACTGCCATCTGCTTTGTCAATCAGCAAACTATTGCTATTTTGTATTATAAATGATAAAATCAAAAGCAGGACTGGAACTAATGGCAATTATTATTAATAAGAAACAGGGGAAATTATGAAAAAAATTGGTATTGTAGTATGCAATTATAATAAAGAAAATGCTGTACTGGACTGTATACAAAGCATTTTGGAATCAAAGTTTAAAGATTTTGATTTATATGTTGTGGATAATGGCTCTACGGATAATTCTGTAAAGCGTATACAGGAAAATTACCCTGAAGGGCTTGTATTAATTAAAAACAAGGAAAACCTTGGCGGCTCTGGTGGTTTTAATACGGGGCTCCGGGAGGTTTATAAAAGGGGATATCCTTATCTTATGTGTGTTGACAATGATGCACTGCTTGATGAGAATGCAATAGGTAATTTATATAAATTCCTGGAAACACATCCTGAAGCCGGGATGGCTGGTGCCAAGATATACCATCTGGAAGACCCTGATTATGTCCAGCAGTTTGGACAGGAGATTGATTTTAAATATTTCTGTACAGAGGCTTTGTATTTTAATGAATATGAAGATGGCAGTATGCCGGAATTTATCTATACAGACTCTGTTGCAGCATGTTCTCTTATGGTAAAAAGATGTGTTATTGATAAAATTGGGTTTATGCCAGAGGAAAATTTCCTGTACTGGGATGATACAGAATGGTGTTATCTTTGCAATCTTGCAGGATATAAGGTTGCTTCTGTTGGGAATGCCAAGGCACTTCATGCAATGGGTGCCAAAGAAGAAGTTAATAATACATTCCCGACATATTATGCATGGCGCAACTGGATTGTATTTTTTACAAAATATACAAAAGATGAAGAACTGGAACGGATGGCAGAAACTTTTCTTAGCTCTGTATTCCAGATTGCTTATGAAGGG
Source organism: Lachnoclostridium sp. UBA7097 (assembly GCA_002499945.1). Classification (GTDB taxonomy): domain Bacteria; phylum Bacillota; class Clostridia; order Lachnospirales; family Lachnospiraceae; genus Butyribacter. Next base: position 12,890 of record DKYP01000172.1, on the reverse strand, counting down.
CTTCATTCCGGGAACTCCTGCCGTGCACGTACAATAATGCTTGCATATGATGATGCAATACATGGTATTATGGGAAAAGCTGGGGAGAACAGGATTTTTGGACTGGATTTTAATAAAGAACCTTTCCTGCGCCTTTTTAATGGCAAGGAGAAGATTTTCCTTGAAGATAATGGTTATCCTGTTACTGCTGCATGGCTAAAAGATTTTGCTTCCAGTAATGGATACAATATTACATGGATTAATGAATACCAGAAAGATGTGCCTGTTATTTCCATATGTGAAAATATCTTTGAAATTGATGATTTAAGCCGTGAAAAAATTTATATTGATATTAATAAATGTATCTTTGAAACTGAAGAAGATGCAATGGACATTATAAATTATAATTACAGCAAAAGAAGTTTTATATTTGCACAAAAGCCTGTTTTTCTTGAATGTGCCAGGAAGTTAAGGAAAAAACAGCCCCTCACTGCCCGTATTATATAATACAGGCAGTGAGGGGCTGTAACTTTGCAATTATTATTAACTTAGGAAACTATAATGTTTATTGTGCCCTGTGGTATTATTTCACCCTTTGGTACACCTCCGGTAGCTTTTACTGTAATTGTATATGTACCTGCTGCCGCTTTTTTAGCTACTTTAATTATGCCTTTGCCATTTACAGATACACTCCTTTTATTACTGCTGCTCCATGACAGTTTCATTCCGTCTTTATTATATGGTACAGAACTTCCATTGTTAAATACAAGCTTTTGTTTTAAGTCTGCTGTCCCGCTCTGGCTTAGTGTAACAGAAGCTTCATTAAAACCAATTGAAGTTACTGTCCCGCAAGTTACTTTCATTGTAGCTTTAACTTTATATTTCTTTTCTTTCTTTATATAACTGTCTGCTGCACACACTGTTACATAAGTAGCTCCAGGACCCTTTGCTTTAATGACGCCTTTACCGCTTACAGACACTACCCTGCCGCCTTTTTTATCCCTGTTGCCATCTGAATCTGTAATCATCCATTTAAGTTTCTTATTAGTCGGCTGGTCATCACTCTTTCCATCATTAAATGTTGCTGAAAGAGTTACCCTTGCACCCTTTTCTGTAATATATATATCCTGTTTATCCAGTTCCAGTGCATAACTTAAATTAACAGCTGTTACCTTTCTTTTAAATGCTTTAGTTTTATATAATACCTTTTTCTTAGTAACCTTATGGTAATTAACAGTTGCTTTTAAAATAACCTTTTCACCTTTATTTCCAGATGCTACATTTTTCACATACAGTGTGCAGCCTCCTGTGCCATTAGTACCAGATGGCTTTACTTCTACATTTGGTGAACTGCTTTCCCATGTAATTGAGTCTGGTGAAAGTTTTTCCATAGCCCTGCTTAATGAAACAATATAAGTATTATATTTATAAATTTTAGCTGGCAGTTTATTGTATATACAGTTTATTACTTCTCCCAGTGCCCTGTCAACAACAGTAACCTGGCAGGATGCTTTCTTACCACTGACAGTTTCGGCAGTAACTATTGCAGAACCAGAAGCAATACCTGTTACAACACCTTCTGTATCAACAGATGCTACTGTAACATCACTGCTTGCCCATGCCTTTACATAATCATCTGTATTCTCTGGCAGGATAGAAGCTTCAAGCTTCTGTTCTTCCCCTTTAGCAAGCTTTAATGTTTCTTGTGAAAGCTGTATGCTCTCTGCAGGGACAGAAAGTGTAACATTTACAGTAATTTCTGCTTTGGCAGTACCTGCATATGCTGCCGCAGTAATTACTGCTGTACCTGGACGGACTGCTGTAATCTTTCCAGAGTTATCTACAGTTGCAACAGTTTCATTACCTGAAGAGAATGTAATACTGTCATCTGTTTCATCTGGTGTCTTTGTAATAATACTGTTTAAATCATATGTATCCTTTGCTTTTAATTCTATAGAAGACTTTGTAAATTCAATCTTTTCAATTGGTTTTGTTGCTGAATTAACAGTATATGCTTTAATGCGGACATTTGACTGTTGTTCTTTTGCTGCATCATGCCATGTACTGCTTGATGCTGGACGGTAAAAACTCTGCCCTTCAAGCGCCTCTGCCTTGGAATACATAAAACCTGCAGTAGATGTACCATCTAAATATATCTTTGCATTACTTCCATTTTTATCCGAAAGGGTTACTACAATAGAAAATACATCATTTGGATTCAGATACACATTTCCATTAAGTGCAACTGTATGGTATCCTTCATAATCCTGTGTTCCTGTTACAGATACATCCTGGACCTTTGTACCTGAATCCGGTTTATTAACATCCGCCAGGTCTTTATAAATATCTACAGTATAATCATAATTAGCCCCGGTATAAAATGAAACTGCCTTTAATACTTCTTTTCCTTGTGCCTTAAATACATTTGCTTCTGTAACCTTAGAAATATTTCCATATGATATATAAGTCATAGCCACACCACCATCATACTGGTAATTATGGTTATAATAATTTGTTTCATCATCTGATGAATACGCCTGTACAGCATAACCTGTATCATCTATGGAAGTATCTTCGTAAGACAGCCAGAAGTACCCGTTATCTCCCCAGTCATTTCCCCAGCTGTTCCTTACAAGCCATGCACCATTTACAGATGGGGTATTTTTAAAATTACTTTTATCATAGTTATCATTCCAGCCAACAATTGTAACTGCATGGTTTGTGGTTTTATGTTTACTGTCATAATAACAGCCATTCTGGTAATATGTATCATCATGGTAATAAGACATACCTACAGAACCATATTCCAAAACCATGTTTTTCACAACATCTTTATCAGACATATTAATTTTTATTACATCCTGTACATGTGATGCATCTTTTTCAATAGCGTAACTGTCATCAAGGCTGGCTTTATCTTTCTGGGTTTTTAGTATATCATATTTAGTGTCTGGATATTCTTTCTCAGATACAGCCCCTACCCAGTCCATTAACATATACTTTGCATAACCAACACTATTACCTTCTTTATACCATGTAGGAATTAACGTTGCTGAACTGCCATCTTTATGGAAGAAATTGTCATTAGTACAATTCCCCAATGGGTCTGTCCAGTCATGGTTCATAAAGTAGACTGTCTGGAACTCAGACATATCATCCCCTGTTTTTTTGCCATCTTTTGCAAGGTTCATTTCTACCATGCACATTGCACTATGTGCCCAGCAGGTCCCAAGAGGGTTCTGGTCACGTATTTCAGGCATTGTAAAACCTGCTTCTGTCCTTGGGTCATAAGATGCTTGTTCCCTTGTTGCATAATTTGCAGGGATATAGCCTTCATATTCTGAAACGCTCATAGGCGGCTCTTCGTCTATATCCTGGTAGTTATTTACATACTGTGATGCAATTTCATGGTCGTGTTCATTTTTAATTTTTAACTGCTCTTCCGTCATTTCCTCGATAGGGATATCTTTTATGTCATCATAAGTAATCCCGTCATCTGCCCTTGCAACAAGTACATTATGTGCTGGCAGTGATGCCGCCGTTACTGTTAATGCAAGAGCTGCGGCAAGCCATTGTTTGTTAAGCTTTTTCATGTAAAATCCCGCCTTTCCCCATAATAAAAATTATTTTGTCTTTTATACCATAAAAAATAACGTCATAACTATATATTATATCGGCTGTATTTACTTTATTGTTTATATTGTTTATACGTTTTAGGTATAATGCAAGCTAAAATATCCCCATATCTTTAAACCTTTTTATTAAAACTGCTGCCAGGATTCCTACTACCACACCTGCTATTACACCTGCCACTAGTAAAAATGGCAGGTAATATGCTACCATTTTATTTTGCAGTACAGCTACTGCAACAAGTATCTGTCCTATATTATGGAACACGCCACCCGCCACGCTTACACCATATACTGAAAACTTCCCTGTCTTTTTTAATATAACCATTACAATAAAGCTAAGTATGCCGCCTGCAAGGCTGTAAAGCAGCCCTGGCATACTCCCAAATGTCAGGCCGCACAGTACTATGCGTGTAATTGCTATGCCAAGTGCCATACCCGGGCTAAAATAATAAAGTGAAAATACTGTTACAATATTGGACAGCCCGGCTTTTATGCCAGGCACACCCAGATTCAGTGGAAGCATGGCTTCTATATAGCTTAATACAAATGCTACAGCTACAAGCATTCCCATTTTGGCAATTTTCTTTGTATCCAGCATTATTTTACATCCTTAATGCTAAAACTTACCCTTCCCATCTTATCCTTGCCAAGACATACAGCCTTAACCTTATCACCAAGGGTAAGTACATCTTCAATACGGTTTATCCTCTCCCTGGCAACTTTGGAAATATGCACCATTCCTTCCTTGCCAGGGGCAAATTCAAGAAATGCACCAAATTCCTTGATATTGATAACTTCACCTTCAAGGACCTGTCCCTCATAGAAGTCTGTAACAATAATTTCTATAAGCCTGCGTGCCTCTGCCATTAATTCTTCATCTTCACCACAGATTGAAACCATTCCTTCTTCTGTAATATCAATCTTTACATTTGTGCGCTCAATAAGTGCATTGATTGTCTTGCCCCTCTGGCCTACTACATCACCTATTTTGGCAGGGTCAATCTGCATCTGTATAATTTTAGGTGCATATCTGCCTACAGTTTTACGTGGTTCACTGATTGCAGGAAGCATTACATTATCGAGGATATACATCCTTGCCTCACGTGTACGCTTTATTGCTTCTTCCACAATAGGCCTTGTAAGCCCGTGTATCTTAATATCCATCTGTATAGCTGTAATGCCATCCTTTGTGCCTGCAACTTTAAAGTCCATGTCCCCGAAAAAGTCTTCAAGCCCCTGTATATCTGTAAGCACAATATAATCATCATCAGTTTCACCTGTGACAAGACCACATGAAATACCTGCAACAGGCTTTTTAATAGGAACGCCCGCTGCCATAAGTGACATTGTTGAAGCACATATGCTTGCCTGTGATGTTGAACCATTGGATTCAAATGTTTCTGAAACTGTACGTATTGTATAAGGAAATTCCTCTTCACTTGGAAGCACTGGCACAAGTGCCTTCTCTGCTAATGAACCATGCCCTATTTCACGCCTTCCAGGCCCACGGCTTGGTTTTGTTTCCCCTACAGAATATGATGGGAAATTATAATGGTGCATATACCTTTTTTCTGTTGTAAACGGGTCCAGCCCGTCTATTTTCTGTTTTTCAGAAAGCGGTGCAAGTGTTGTGATGGTACAAATCTGTGTCTGCCCGCGTGTAAACATTGCTGAGCCATGTACCCTTGGTATAAGGTCAACTTCTGCTGCTAGTGGCCTTATTTCTGTAATCTGGCGTCCGTCAGGCCTTTTATGGTCTTTAAGAATCATTTTACGCACTGTCTTTTTCTGGTACTGGTAAATTGCTTCTCCAAGGATTGCAAGCCATTCTTCATTATCTGCGAATGCTTCTTCAAGTTTCTCTGTTACTTTTTGTATATTTTCCTCACGTGTCTGTTTATCATCTGAAAATACTGCTTCTTCCATTTCTTCCGGAGGCACAATTTCCTTAATTGCAGCAAACATTTCCTCTGGAATGGCACAGCTTGTATATTCATGCTTTGGCTTGCCTGCTTCTTCTACTATTTTATTAATAAATTCAATAATTGTCTGGTTAATCCCGTGGCAAAGATAGATTGCTTCAAGCATCTTGTCCTCTGGTATCTCATCAGCCCCTGCCTCAATCATAATTACCTTTTCACTTGTAGATGCAACTGTAAGCCTTAAGCTTCCATTATCCCAGTCTTCCTGGCCAGGATTAACTATAAATTCACCATCCACCATGCCAAGCTGTGTAGTTGCACACGGGCCGCAGAATGGTATGTCTGAAATGCTTGTTGCAAGTGCTGAACCAATCATTGCAACAAGTTCAGGGCGGCACTGCGGGTCTACTGAAAGCACAAGGTTATTTAATGTACAGTCATTGCGGTAATCCTTTGGAAAAAGCGGACGCATAGGCCTGTCTATAACCCTTGCTGTAAGGACAGAATTTTCAGAAGCTTTGCCCTCACGTTTATTAAACCCGCCCGGTATCTTGCCTGCGGCGTACATTTTCTCTTCAAATTCTACTGAAAGCGGAAAAAAGTCTATGCCTTCCCTTGGTTTGTCTGATGCTGTGGCAGTACAGAGCACTGTTGTTTCACCATAATGCATAAGCGCAGCACCATTTGCCTGTTTTGCAACCCTCCCTATATCAACTGTCAAAGTCCTTCCTGCTAGTTCCATGGAATATGATTTATATGCCATTATTTCTCCTTCCTGAGTATAAACTCTGCTGGCTTTATGCCAGAAATTTTACTGCAGGCTCTCCGGAAACAACTGAAAAAACCGCCTTTTATATGTACTTTTAAAGGCGGGCTTTTCAGAAGTCCCGGTAATTACCTGCACATTATGTGTTATAGTATATCATTAATAATCCGCCTATGCAAGAAAAATACAATGAAATTCCTGTACCATAAATTTGTCCTGTTATGGCACACTTGCATATAAACCAGAACTGTGGCATAATAGAAATGCGGTTTGTGCTTAAGTATAATGAAAGGAATGTGGATTATATGTTTAAGTTTACCAAAGACTGTATGACAGGAATTGATATGATTGATGAAGAACATAGGCAGTTATTTGAAATCATCAACCACCTGGTGGATAAGCTGGGCAGCAATAAAAACGATATAAACCAAGTTGAAGTGGAGGACTATATCCAGTACTTTATTGAATATGGCAAAAACCACTTTGCGCATGAAGAGGCATGGATGGAAAAGCACCATGACCCTGAATTGCAGAGGCAGCGCTTTTCCCACCAGTTTTTTATGAACAAAATGCAGTCCATTGACCTGATGGGCCTTGATGATGCAGAAAAACGCCCTATAACAAAGGATTTGCTGGTTTACATGATTAAATGGCTCTATGGGCATATTTTAAATAGTGATACACTGATTGGAAAAGTGGTACACCTGTCAGATTCACCAGTTACCCGCCATAATAAAGAAAGTGATAAAGATGAACTTGTCTATTGTGAATTTCTTCCAAAATACCACACTGGCATAGAACAGATTGACAAGGAACATGAAAATCTCTTTGCAATAATTAATGATATTTATAAACTGATAGAGGATAACTATAGTGATGATAAATATGATGAGGTACTGGGGCTGCTAGACAGGCTGGAAAAATACACCCAGACCCATTTTGCACATGAAGAGGAAATTATGGAAAAAAATAATTTCCCAGAGCTGGATTTCCAGAGAAATGCACATGCTTCCTTTATTGAACGCCTTTCAGACAGGGATATGGGTGAAGGCATGGAAAACCCTAAAGAGTTCCTGGAAGGGCTTCTTGATTTTCTCTATGCATGGCTTGGAAACCATATTATGAAACATGATATGAAAATTGCACAATATACATCTTTATGAATTTGCAGCAAACCAGAAACTGTGGGGCATGATGACAGGAGTATATTTTAGTGGCACAGGAAATACAAAGTTTTGCGTTGATAGATTCCTAAAGGAATATAATTTTAGCAAAAATTCATTTTCCATTGAAAGCAAGGAAACTTTGGAAAAGATTAAGAATGATAATGAAATAGTGGCGGGCTGTCCATTTATTATATAAATATTGAAATATACCAGAAACTTGTGTTATAATTACCAAATGTTGATTGGATTTGAGCAAATTTATAACTTGAGGAGATAAAATTATTATGAAATTAGGAATCGTTGGTTTGCCAAATGTCGGCAAAAGTACATTATTTAACTCATTAACGAAAGCTGGTGCAGAGTCAGCGAATTATCCTTTCTGTACTATTGACCCCAATATAGGGATAGTGCCTGTACCTGATGCAAGGCTTGATGTGCTTGCCAAAATGCATAATTCAGCCAGGGTTGTGCCTGCGGCTATTGAATTTGTGGATATTGCAGGGCTTGTAAAAGGGGCTTCTAAAGGAGAAGGGCTTGGAAACCAGTTTCTTTCAAATATCCGTGAAGTTGATGCAATTATACATGTGGTGCGCTGCTTTGAGGACAGCAATATTGTGCATGTTGATGGAAGCATTGACCCGCTGCGTGATATTGAAACAATTAACCTTGAACTTTTATTCTCTGACCTTGAGATACTTGAAAGACGCTATGCAAAGCTTGTGAAAAGTGTAAAAGGCGACAAGACACTTGTACAGGAAAAAGACCTTGTTGAAAACCTTAAAAAACACCTTGAGTACGGCAAAATGGCAAAAAGCTATGAAACTGCCAGTGATGAAGAAGCTGCACTTCTTGAAAGCTTTAACCTGCTTACTGCTAAACCTGTTATATATGCTGCAAATGTTTCAGAAGAAGACCTTGCAGAAGATGCAGCAGGAAACAGTTATGTAAATTCAGTAAGGGAATATGCAAAGAATGAAGGTTCAGAAGTTTTTGTAATCTGTGCACAGATAGAGCAGGAAATTGCAGAACTTGATGATGAAGAAAGAAAAATGTTCCTTGATGACCTTGGAATTAAGGAATCAGGCCTTGAGAAAATGATACGTGCAAGCTATTCACTGCTTGGGCTTATAAGCTATATAACTTCAGGTGAAATGGAAACAAAGGCATGGACAATTAAAAAAGGGACAAAAGCACCACAGGCTGCTGGCAAAATACATTCAGACTTTGAAAGGGGCTTTATACGTGCAGAGGTTGTAAGTTATAAAAACCTTGTAGAACAGGGAAGCATGAATGCAGCAAAGGAAAAAGGCCTTGTGCGCTCTGAAGGCAAAGAATATATAGTACAGGACGGGGATGTCGTATTGTTCCGTTTTAACGTATAGTATTGGAGGCTGGTATGGGAGCAGATATAAGATTCCCGCATCTTGGGATAGAAATTGAAAAGCTTGGCAAAAACATTTCTATTGGCGGGTTTTCCATTGCTTATTATGGAATAATCATATCACTTGGTATGCTGTGCGGCTACCTTATTGCATCATTCCAGGCAAAACGGACAGGGCAGAATAAGGAAATTTACCTTGACCTTGCACTCTGGGATATTGTATTTGCAGTTATAGGCGCAAGGCTTTATTATGTTATATTCAGCTGGGATTACTATAGTAAAAACCCTGGCGAGATAATTAATATCCGTGGGGGCGGCCTTGCAATTTATGGTGGTGTTATAGCAGGCGTAATAACTACATTTGTATTTTCAAAAGTAAGGAAAGTACCGTTTTTAAGGCTTGTTGACACTGCATGTACAGGTCTTTTGACCGGCCAGATAATAGGCAGGTGGGGGAATTTTTTTAACAGGGAAGCATTTGGAGGATATACGGACTGCCCCTTTGCAATGCAGATAAAAATGTCAGATGTAAATAAATCCTATATTACTGACAGTTTATATAACAATACTGTATCCATAAATGGCACAGATTATATACAGGTACATCCTACATTCCTGTATGAATCAATGTGGAATATCTGCATACTGGTTATTATATTGCTATTTACCAGACATAAAAAATATGACGGGCAGTTATTTCTTATATACCTCCTTGGCTACGGTGCTGGCAGGGTATGGATAGAAGGACTCCGGACAGACCAGCTCATATTCCCAGGAACAGGGCTTGCAGTTTCACAGGTACTATCTGGAATACTGGTTATTACAGCCGCCATTATCCTTATATACAAAGCGGTTGCTAAAGGGAAAAAGAATACCACGGACTAAAATTACCCTCTGGATATCCAGAGGGTAATAGTTTAAAAGGAACTTTCAAACTTACTTCTTTTCAATCACATATAAGAATGATTTACGGTTGTTATGTACAAATTCTTTTTCACATTCCATGCCAAGCTTCTGTGCTGTTTTAACTGAACGTACGTTGCCCGTATCTATTACTGCTACTATCCTGTGTATATCCAGTTCTTCATATGCATATTTTAATACTGCATTGCAGCATTCAAGTGCATATCCATAGCCCCAGTGCTGGCTGTCGAGAAGATAAGAAAGCATTATTTCTTCTTTGCCGTCTATTATGTGGTTTTCTATACCACACCTTCCTATAAGGCGTCCTGTTGTCTTGCTGAACACGCCCCACAGCCCATAACCATAGAATGAATATACATTCTGTATATATGCTTTCTGTTTCTCTATCTCATTCTCCATATAATCATCTATATTTTCTATATATTTCCTTATCTGCGGGTCAGTGTAAATAGGGTAGATTTCCTTAATATCGGAAACTGCAAGTTCACGGATAATTAACCTTTTGGTTGATGTTATATTGACAGGAAGCCCCTGTGAACGCTGTAGTGTATATTCAAAAAAGTGTACGCTTAAATTAACAAAGCTTTCAATTAATACATCTGCTTTTTTAAGTGACTGCCCGCCTGAATCCGGGTTAATATACCCTGCACAGGCAATTCCTGCAGCTTTGGCGGCTTCAATGCCAAATTCTGAATCTTCTATAACAATGGTTTCTTTTGCAGATACACCAAGCTTTGAAAGTGCAAGTTCAAAAATATCAGGTGCTGGTTTTGGCCTTTTGACATTTGAGCTTGAAACCAGCTTGTCAAAATATTTTTTAATGCCAAGTGCCTTTACGGTGTCCTCTATCTCTGTAAATGATGATGAGGAGGCAACAGCAAGTTTATAGCCAGCCTTATACAGCCTTTTGACAAGTTCTGTAACACCATCTATAACAGGATAGCCTTCTTTTAATACAAGTTCCTTTTTTGCCCTGTTCATTTCAGCCAGAAGCCCTTCTGTTGTTATATCTATGCCAAAACGTTTTATGGCATCTTCGCACATGCTTTTTGTAGAACTGCCAATAAATCCTTTACAGTATGAAGCATCTGTATTAACATTATGCTTTCTTAATACTTCCAGTGCCGCTTTTGCATGGCCCGGTTCACTGTTTATAATTACCCCGTCCATATCGAAAATAATTGCTTTTAACATATTAATGCCCCCTTTTAAACTGGTTTAAATAATAATTCCGCTGGCATACACATAGACACCAGCGGAATTTATGAAAAAGAAAGGTAGTTTTATTATATACTAGAATTATAAAAAATGCAATAATAAAAACATATTTTTGTCATAAATTTGCCATCTTTTTCTGGGTTTTGCCACCCTGTATCCAGCCATTATTAATATTGGTGTACCTTTATAATTCCTGCCTTATAATATTAAATAAATCTGTACCATAGCTTGTATATTCTGGTTCTCCTGGCATCATTTTAAATGTCCTTGTACCATCATCTTTTCTTTCTGCAATAAGGAATGACACACCCTGGATTTTTTTATTATAAAGTGATTTGGCAAGCTGGCACAAGTGTGTAACCATAATTGTTGTAATTTCTTTGTCATAAAATGCATGGAGTATGCCGTCTGCTATCTGTGAGCCTTCTTTTTCTGTAGTGCTGGCAAATGATTCATTCAGAAGGAAAAGGCTGTGCGGCATGGCTGCCTGTACCATCTCACTCATACGCTTTAACTCTTCCTGCAGGCGGCCGCTGTTTAACTGTTCATCTTCCCTTCTGGTAAAATGTGTAAACACCTGTTTGTAAAGCGGTGCCATAAAACTGTCTGCCGGCACTGGCATGCCACACTGCATAAGTACCTGTGCAACCCCGTAACTTCTTAAAAATGTTGACTTGCCTCCCTGGTTTGCTCCTGTCACTAATGTTAATATATTATTATACAAGGAAATACTGTTGCCTACAGGCCTTCTCTGCATATAAACAGCCATTGGCAGTTCATACAGGTTCTTAAATTCTGTATCTTTAGAACCAGCAGGCGCAGGCTTTGGCATTACAAGCTTTATCCCCAGTTCCTCCATGCGTTTCATAATATTAAACACGCCCTTATAAAATGCTATTTCCTCTGTAAAATGGCTGTAAAATGCCATCATTTCTGAAAGATATGGCTGGAATATCCTTAATATCTGCTGCAATGTAAATTCCTCTAAATATTCCACATCTTTTTGTAATTCTTCATTATTATTTATTTGCAGGGAATTTTTCTTAATATACTTATCATAAAACTTTTTAAACCCTCCCTGTTTCTGTTTTTTCTGTACACGCCCCATTGTCTGGCAGTAATTAACAGATGCCCTTGTAACTTTAAATCCCCCGCCAAACTGGAATGTATAGCCAATCTCACCGCCAGATACAAAGAAATCCATATCATTAAGCTTTTCTTTTATCTGTTCTAATGGTAAATCCACAAGCCTTTTTAAAAGGCTGTTTAACCCCTCTGATTTTAACTTGTCTTTATATTTTTCCAGAAGGTCCTTAATATAAACCAGCCCGTCCTGCCCGTTTCCAAGGTAATTTAACGTTTCTATAATCTGTGAAGCCTTCCTTGCCTGCCTTGTACGGTTTTTCTCTGTTTCTTCTTTAAATGTAGCAAGTGCTTTCTGCTGCCCTAGCACACATTCATACATTGCTTCAATCAAATCTTCATTATTATAAAAATCCTTTATTATCTCCTGGCGGTATAAAACCTGTTCTGGCGTTTTAAGCGGAAGCATCATTATCCTGTTTATATTTTCAGAAATAAGCACATCCCCTCTTGACATTGTACGGAAAATAATATCAAGGTTTAAATCCTTTATTATATCATACCTTGAAAAATATGGTTTTTTCCCTTCTGTTGAAGAATCCCTGTAAAGTAAAAAAGAATCTGTCATTTCAGCCAAGCCTCCTGTTAAAAATGTGTAAATTTATATACAAATATACTTAAACTGCATTATCTAACCAATAAATTTTATTAAATTTCCAAAGCAGCCTGCATTTTTTTGCATTAACTTTTTTACAATGTTTTGCAGGGCTCTGGAAATTCAACGCATGTAATGCAGGATATAAAGCTGTGACATATCCC
>DKYP01000111.1:8283-8634 GCA_002499945.1 Lachnoclostridium sp. UBA7097 | reverse complement strand
TATTATTATGGCAGGAGTTTTTATTTTTATAAAAATTTTTATATTTATTTTTATTCTGTAAGGCTTGGGATATTCACCTGTATTTCTACATCTGCACCATAGTCTACGCCCTCTATTCCAAATCCAAATATTTCATAAAACTCTTTCCAGTATCCATCTATATCTGCAACTTCTTTTATATTATCTTCTGAAACACTTTCCCACAGTTTTATAATTTCATTTTGTACTTCTTCTTTCATTTCATAATCATCCATACGGATAAGGCGGTTTTCATCTACTGGTATATTTCCACTGGCACTGATACGTTCCATAAGCCTGTACATTTGTTCAATACACCCCTCATGCAGCCCT
>DKYP01000111.1:0-7995 GCA_002499945.1 Lachnoclostridium sp. UBA7097 | reverse complement strand
AATACACCCCTCATGCAGCCCTTTATCCTTCATTACTTTATACAATAATGACATATAAAGAGGCACTACAGGTATTGCTGCGCTTGACTGTGTAACAAGCGCTTTATTTACAGATACATATGCCGAAACACCAGGATATCCTGCATCTATATTATCTGCGGATTTATATAAATCTGCTTTTGCCCTGCCTATAGTCCCATTATAATATATTGGATACGTAAGCTCTGGACCAATGTAAGAATACGCAACTGTAAGTGCATCTTTTTCAAGTACATCCGCATCTGTTAAAGCCTTAATCCAGAGTTCCCAGTCCTCACCACCCATAACTTTAATTGTATCATTAATTTCTTCTTCTGTTGCACAAGGAATTGTAACTTCAGAAATTTTATTTGTCATAAGGTCTATTGTTTTATTAGTATATTCTTTATCCGTTGTTTTAAGGACAGAACGGTATGTAACACCGTCTGGTGCTTTCCTTCTCGGTGCAGCAATACTATATATTACCATGTCTGCTTTGCCCCAGTCCTTTTTAATTAAACTGATAGTTTCGTCTTTTAACTCCTGTGAATATGCATCACCATTTAATGATTTGGCATAAAGCCCGTCTTTTCTTGCAAATTCTTCAAACGCTGCTGTATTATACCACCCTGCTGATGCTGTACGCTTCTCCTTGCCTGGCTTGTCAAAAATTATCCCGATAGTATCTGCACCATATGCATATGCAGCTGCAATCCTGCTTGCAAGCCCATATCCCATTGATGAACCTATAACAAGGACTTTCTTATACCCATTTGCCTTTGGCTGTGATTTCACATATTCAATCTGCTTTTTAACTGCTGCCTTACATCCCTCCGGATGTGCTGTTGTACACATAAACCCCTTTACTTTTGGCTGGACAATCATATATACCTCCTCATTACTGCAAAACTGTAAATCCATTTATAGTTTCTTTTTATTACATATTACCATTTTATACATGCCTATTATGATACCACAAAGAAATCTCTGTGTCAAAAGCATGGAAATGAAAAAAACAAAACGTAAACAGCCAGAAAAAATTTATATATTTTTAAATATTTTATGTTTACACCGAACTAGCGTTCTGATATAATAAAAAGCACAACATGAAACACTAATAGAAAGGGATTCCCATATGATAAAACCAGATAAGATTACATTTAAAATTGTGTTTTATATTTTCCTTATGATAGCAGGGCTTTTAATACTTATATTAGCTATAGCTGGCAGCAAAAGCAAAGATGCCGGTTTTATTTCCATATGTATAACAACATGGTTTCTTTTTACTGCATTTTGTTTATATAAAATTATCAGGGCAAGACACAGGCGTGGATTCTGCCGGAAAGGAAATTATTCCCTGCATGAACTTGATGGAATGGATGGCATAGAATTTGAACACCTTACCTGTGACATATTAATTGCCAACGGTTTTGAACACGCAGAAACCACCAGGGCAAGCTGGGATTTTGGTGTAGATGTCCTTGCAGCCAAGGATAATATCAAATACGCAATCCAATGTAAAAGATACAGTAACCTTGTCGGGATTGAAGCAGTACAGCAGGTATATGCAGGGCGTGATTACTATGGATGCAGTGTTGCAATCGTGCTTACCAACCAGTATTTTACCACAAGTGCCAAGAAGCTTGCTAATAAAATCGGTGTAGTATTATGGGACAGGGATATGCTTAGCAAATTATTATAGTTTTATATTATTAAACATTTTGAAAGGAAATAACATGTATACAACAAAGATTTCAGTACGCAGCCTTGTTGAATTTATATTACGCTCTGGAAGCCTGTTATCATCATCAGGGATAAAAGACCCTGATGCAATGCAGGAAGGGACACGCATACACAAAATGCTGCAGCGCCGGATGGGTTCTGGTTATAATTCCGAAGTTGCATTAAGTATAACAATCCCTGTAACATATGATGAAACCAGCTTTGAATTATCACTTGAAGGAAGGGCTGATGGAATATTCACAGACGGAACAGGAACTGTTATAGATGAAATCAAAGGCGTATATAATGATATTGAAGCAATGGAAGAACCCGTTGCCGTACACCGTGCGCAAGCCCTTTGTTACGCTTATATTTATTCAGTAAAACACAGACTTGGGCATATTGGCATACGTATGACATACTGCCATATCCCTACAGAAAATGTCCGTTATTTTAATGAAATTATGGAATTTAGCGATTTAGAAAACTGGTTTAACAATCTGGTTAATGAATATGCCAAATGGATAACATGGCAGCTAAAATGGCATAAAAAAAGAAATAGTTCAATACAAAATTTAGAATTTCCTTTTGAATACCGCAAAGGGCAAAATACCATTGTAAAAAGTGTCTACCAGTCTATACTGCGTAAAAAACGGCTTTATATAGAAGCCCCTACAGGTGTTGGCAAAACCATATCTGTCCTGTTCCCTGCTGTTAAATCAATTGGCACAGGCATTACAGAGAAAATATTTTACCTTACTGCCAAAACCATTACCAGGACTGTTGCAGAAGAAACATTTAAAACTCTTTCAAGCAAAGGCATGGCATTAAAAAACCTTACCATCACCGCCAAAGAAAAAATATGTATACTTGATAAACCCAGATGCCACCCTTCAACATGTGAAAGGGCACTGGGACATTTCGACCGTGTAAATGATGCTGTATTTGACATTATTACCCATGAGGATAATATTTCAAGGGAAATTATAACCAGATACGCAGAAAAACATAATGTATGCCCTTTTGAAATGTGCCTCGATACAGCTATATGGGCTGATGCCATAATTGGTGATTATAATTATGTATTTGACCCTTCGGCAAACCTTAAACGTTTTTTCGCCAACCAAAGCCAGAATAATTATGTATTTCTTATAGATGAAGCACATAACCTTGTTGACAGGGCACGGGAAATGTACTCTGCATCATTAATTAAAGAAGATTTCCTTGAGGTTAAAAAAACTGCAAAAACTACCAGCAGAAAAATTACAAATGCGCTGGAACACTGCAACCAGTGCCTGCTCAGCCTTAAAAGGGAATGTGACGAAGTAAAAAAATACAGTGTTAATGATATAGAAGAATTGATATTAAGACTTATGAGGCTTTCTGCTGTTTTTGATGAATATTTCCAGCAGCAGTCTGCATCTTTGCACCCATTAAAACCTGAAATCCGTGAGATACTTCTGGATTTTTATTTCAAAATATATAATTTTTTAAGTATACATGAAATACTTGATTCTAAATATATTATATATGGCAGTTATACAGAAAATAGTTTCTTCTGCCTCAACTTAAAATGCATGGACCCGTCCACAAACCTTGACAACTGCTTAAACAGGGGGCTGGCTGCTGTATTCTTTTCTGCAACACTCATTCCAGTGCGCTATTATATGGAACAGCTTGCAGGAAGGGCAGATGATTATGCAATATATGCGCCATCACCCTTTCTGGCAGATAACAGGCTTTTAATGGTTGCATCAGATATAAGTACAAAATATACAAGGCGCACGCCAGCAGAATATAAAAAAATTGCTGCATATATTTATGATTTTACGAAATTTAAAACAGGGAATTATATGGTGTTTTTCCCGTCATATAAAATGATGGAAGATATAAATCTTTACTTAACTGAATACCTGTATTCAAATAATTTTTTAATGGATGATGAAAATAATTATATAGATAATTCTGGCAATAAAATACACATCTGTAAACAGGCTGTTTCAATGGATGAAAATGAACGTGAAGATTTCCTGTTAAATTTTACAGACAACCCGGAATATACCACAATCGGCTTATGTATAATGGGTGGTATATTTGGTGAAGGGATAGATTTAAAAAATAACAGGCTTATTGGTACTGTTATAGTTGGCACAGGGCTTCCTATGGTATGTACTGAAAATGAACTTTTCCGTGAATATTTTGATGAAAATAAAGGTCCAGGATTTAATTATGCCTACCAATATCCAGGAATGAATAAGGTACTACAGGCAGCTGGAAGGGTTATAAGGACTGCCACTGACAAAGGGGCTATACTTCTTCTTGATGAAAGATTTTTAAGGCAGGATTATACAAAATTATTTCCAGCTGAATGGTACCCATATAATGTTGTAAACAGGAATTATATGGGTACATGTATTAAAGCTTTCTGGGAAAAACAGGATAATCAGGAACGGTAATCACCATTTATTTTAACATAATCATATGTAAGGTCACAACCCCATGCCCTTGCACTGGCACTTCCCTGGTTTAAGTTTATATTAATATATATTTCTTTTTGTGCAAGTATTTTAGCGGCATCCTCTTCTGAAAACTGCAGCCCCATGCCGTCCTTGCACACCAGAATCTTTCCAGCAGATGATTCAAGTTCCACATCAATTTTTAAAACATCAATATCAATATCTGCATAGCCTATTGCACAGAGAATACGCCCGCAGTTGGCATCCCCGCCAAATACTGCACATTTGACAAGTGAAGAACCTATTACACTTTTTGCCGCTTTAACAGCTGTATCTGTATCAGGTGCGCCCCCGCATCTGCATTCAACAAACTTTGAAGCGCCCTCCCCGTCTGCTGCAAGCATTTTTACCAGGTCAAGCATTACAATATATAAAGCCTGTTTAAATATATTATAACTTTCCCCGTCTGCTGTAATCTGGCTGTTTCCTGCAAGACCGCCAGCCATAACACTAACCATATCATTAGTAGAAGTATCACCATCAACACTAAGGCAGTTATAAGTTACTTTAACAATATCTGAAAGCGCCTTTTGGAGCATTTCTGTAGAAATAGCAACATCTGTTGTAATAAAATTAAGGGTAGTTGCCATATCAGGGTGTATCATCCCGCTTCCTTTTGCCATTCCGCCAAGGTGGCACACCTTTCCTTCTATCATAAACTCAACAGCAGATTCTTTTCTTACAGTATCTGTAGTCATAATAGCATTAACCGCCGCTGTATTGCCTTTGGCAGAAAGCCCGTTTACCAGTTCCCCCATATAATTTGCAAATGGTTCAATATATATAGGCATCCCTATTACACCTGTAGACGCAACAATTACTTCTTCCGGCTTTATGCCAAGCTCATCCGCTGCAAGCCTGCATGTTTCCTCCGCAATCTCCTCACCATTTGGATTACATGTATTGGCATTTTTAGAATTAACAATTACTGCCCTTGATATTCCGCCACTTTTCTTAAGATGCTTCTGTGTCACAATAATTGGTGCACCCTTTACTTTATTCCTTGTATAAACTGCGGCTGTATTACATGGCACTTCACTATATATCATTCCAAGGTCATTTTTTTCCTTTACAGGATTAATACCGCAATTTAACCCATTTGCAGTAAAACCTTTTGCCGCACATACACCACCTTCAATATATTTATAACCTTCAAACTGCTCTTTCTCCATAATTATTCCCCATTTCCGCAGATACCCGGCAGAATCCAAAAGGTATCTGGCTAAATATTACTAATATACTGTTCCAAAAGCATATTAGCAAAAATACAGGGAAAATGCAACGTGGATTTTTATATAAATCCAGATAATTATGGATACAGGAGGTTCTGGTTGTAAAAAAGAAAAATCTTTTGTTGTGCTTCAAGTGTAAAAAAGGTATAATAATAAAAAAACAGGTCAATTTATAAACAAAATGGAGATGTCAGATGAAAAAGTTAAAAGTATATCTAGATACTTCGGTAGTCAGTTATCTATACCAAAAAGATGCCCCTGAAAAGATGCAGGATACATTATTAATTTGGGAACTATTTAAGAAAGGCATATATGAAGTTTATTTATCAGATATTGTTTTCAGGGAAATTGACAGGTGCAGCGGAGAAAAGTTAAATATTCTTCTGGATTATCTGGACCAGATTGAGTACCATGAGCTGGAAACAGACAACAGTACTATCGAGCTGGCTGAAAAGTTTATAGATTTTGGTATACTAAAAAAGAAAAGTTTTGATGATTGCCAGCATATAGCTGCTGCAATCCTTGCAGGATGTGATATTATTATTTCTTGAAATTTCAAGCATATTGTTAATGTAAAAACAGTGAAGGGTGTAAAAGTAATCACAACTCTTGAAGGATATAAGGATTTACTAATTTATCCGCCCTCTGTTTTGCTAGAAGAAGGTGATGATGATGAATGAGCCAGTAATAAGTGAAAGATTTGATGTTGATGACATCCGGAAAATACGGGAATATAATTCATTAAGGCATATCCAGATGACGCCAGATGAAATTATTGCAGACACAAAAAAGGGCGCTGAAAGAATTAAGAAAATGCTCCTGGCACGTAAATGTATGAAAGCATAGTTTCAAAAAAAGACATTTGCCGGTTTAGTAAATGTCTTTTTTGTATCCAAAAGCATATTATACTGACGACCGTTAAGATTTTCCAATTTCTGAACAGCCCATATTGCATAAGTGGGCAATACGTGCTGTTCAGAAAGGAAAATCTAATCGTTCATGAGTATAGCAAAAATACAGGGAAAATGCAAGACCACTGGCAAACCAGCCTCATTGCCATTTTGCTTAATGAAGTTAAATTATGTCCAGGCAATTTTATCTAAAACATACTCCATAACACTTTTTCTTCCAGTTACTATTTTAGCCTGGCACTCCATGCCATTAATGATACTATATTCCTTACCTTTTTTATTTATTACAGTGTTTTTGTTACATTTTACTTTAGCAAGATAATATGCAATTCCTGTATTACTGTCTACCTTAATATCTTTTGAAAGAACATCTATCTTACCATTAAAGTATCCATATTCACTAGATGGATATGCTGGTATTTCAAACTTCACTTCCTGCCCTTTTTTAAGCTTTGCAACATCTGTATTCCCAATAAAAACTTCTGCATAATACCCACAATCCCCCTCTGGCAGTATCTGGCACAAAGATGTACCCTCTTGTACATACATCCCATTTTTCACATCAGAAACTATATTAATATACCCTGTAGCATCTGCTTTGATTACATATTTTGAATTTTGTAATTCAAGATTATTAATACTGTTCTGTATCTCATTTCTCTGCTCTTTGTATGTGTCTATTTCATTGGAAACAGTATCCATTTCTGTCATTACTGATATTTTATCTTCAGTATTACCATTTTTTCCATCAAGTGCTCCTAGTTGTATTCTGGCGGAAAAAACACTTGAATTTGCAGAAACCAGAGAGGAATTTGTTGTTTCAATTTGTTGTTCAATTACAGATATTTGCTGGAGCTCCATTTCTTCAAGCCCATTTTTTCTTTCCTTTTTTAACCTTCTTATACTATCTTTAA
This sequence comes from Lachnoclostridium sp. UBA7097, assembly GCA_002499945.1. Classification (GTDB taxonomy): domain Bacteria; phylum Bacillota; class Clostridia; order Lachnospirales; family Lachnospiraceae; genus Butyribacter. The sequence continues at coordinate 682 of DKYP01000111.1, read as the reverse complement.
CTTGTTGTATTTGTTTTTTATTTTCATTAGCGGATACATCCCCAAAAATATCTTTTTCCCTTAATTCCTCTAACTGTGTATGGTATTCTTGTATCTTGTCATTATATTGCAAAACTGATAATTCATAACCCGAAATATAACTATCTACCATACTTTTATAATATAAATCATTTTTTCCAAATTTATTTTTTCTTTTTTCCACACACTTTTTTGCTTTTTCCAGTTTAGAAATCTGGTCTTTATATTTTTTTACAAGTTTAGAAAAATTTCTTATACTCTTTTTACACTCTGCCCTCTGCTTCCCCACATTACCATTTGAAAGGTTTATATTTGCTTTTAACAATTTCTTACGGTTATCAAACTCATTATAATATTTATTATCATTAAAATTATTTAAAGCATCATTATCACCATTAAGCCATTTCTGGTATGCTTTTAAAATTTTTATCCTGGAATTAACATTTGCCATCTTATCCTTATGTTCTTTTATCTGCCTGGCTACCTGCCTGTTATCAATTACAAACAGTTTTTCACCCTTTTTTACAAATTTGCCTTCTTCTATAGTACATTCCTTAATTTCTCCAGAAACACCTATGCTTATATTATTTATCTCTTTATCATATCTAAACAAACCATCTGCTTTTATAAATATATCAATATTAAAAAAGTTCATCCAGATTAA